>JBKWCO010000016.1:0-14667 GCA_046975465.1 Streptococcus sp.
ATGGTATCTAAAATGTAAATGAAAATAAAAGAGCCAAGACATATCAGTCTCGACCTAACTAATTATTTTAATCTTTCAAGTGTCGGAACGGCTGCAGTTGTGACAAGAACTGTAGCAATAACTTCAATAAGAGAGTTTGTTGTCAAAATTAAAGCAAGAAAATGTTGAAAACTACCACCATAGATGTTACCGAAGAAGATATAAATTCCCAATAGAACAAAAATGGTATTGGTCATAGACCCGACAATAGCAGCTGTCACTAAACCAGTACGATTGTGTAGCCATCGATAGACGAAGTAAGGAGTCACTCCGATTAAAATACGTGGAAACAGTGCAATAATGAGAGAATAGAGATTTCCATGTGAGACAAAGGGACTAAAGAGGAAACTTGCTGGCGTCAAAACCAATGTATTCATGGTCACACTAAAGAGTCCCATTAGGAGTCCCAAAATGGCTCAATCCTAGGTCCATAAATGACGGAAGCGATAACAACAGGAATATGAACCAAGGTCGGTTGAATCCCAGACGGAACAAATTCGAGAATGAAAGACGTCACAAAATGAATGGTGAGCATCACTGCAAAAAGATGGCAATTCGTGCAATAGCGGTTGATTTTTCATAAAAATTTTCCTTACGAGTTTGTAGAATAGTATCTGATTTTCAGCACTATCCATAGATTAAATAATTTACTTTTTCAATCGTAGAAGCATAGGAGTGATACTTACTGTCAAAAGTCCAGCAATAATCATTTCAGCAATCGAATTTGTTGTGAAAATGGTTGCCATTAGTGTTTTGCCACCTGCTGTGTAGAAGTTAGGAATTAGGAAGTAGATACCAAGAAGTACAAAAAATGTATTAGTGAAAGCACCTAAAACCCCAGATAGAGCCAGACCTAGACGGTTTTGAAGTAACTTGTAGACAAAGTAAGGGAAAATACCGATTAGGATACGAGGAACGATGGCAATGACTGCAGATGCCCAAGTTCCCCCTTCAACAAAAGGACTAAAGAGATAGCTGCTCACTGTGTAGATCACTGTGTTACGGACGATACTCATAAGTCCCATGAAACCACCCAAATAGGCTCCAATTTTGGGGCCATAGACGATACTAGCAATAATCACTGGAATATGTGTTAGGGTTGGTTTGATGGGAGTACAAAAGCAGCGAAAATAGTTTGACTGAGCACTTCAATGACCACCATTGTAGCTATCAAGAGTGCCAACTGCGCTGTTTGGTTTGCCTTACTTTTCTTATTCATCTTCATCTCCTATTGTTTGTAGAAAGTTAATTTATTAGCTTAGAGTCAATTGCTTCAAGAATGACATCAATATCAGCCAAGCACCACGTCCCGTATCTCCACAGGCAAGTACACCAGACTTAGGAAGAATTTCTTGGTAGCCAAGGTCATGCAAAGTATCTAAATTTTCCTAGTCAATGGATTGTCATACATTTTCGTGTTCATTGCTGGTGCAATTAGTTTTGGGGTGGTGCTGGGTAGTGCTAAAGCAGTAGCTGTGAGCATGTTATCAGCCATCCCGTTAGCTAACTTAGCAATAGTATTGGCTGAAGCTGGAGCGACAATAAAGAGGTCAGCTTCCTTACCTAGGTCAATATGATTGATACGGTCAGCTAATTTTTCTTCCATGACATCAGTGTGAACGGGGTTCTTCGAGAGAACTTGAAGTGTCAGAGGGGTGATAAAGGCTTGAGCAGCTTCAGTCATAATGACGTGAACATCATAACCTTTTTCTTTAACCTGCTTGTTAAATCAGCTGCTTTATAGGCGGAAATGGATCCTGACACAGCTAGAATGATACGTTTAGTCATGACATATCCTTTCATATAAGGCTTGAGCAATCTCAGATTTTGTTGCCACTTTCTCTTGACTTTGTTCATCAACCAGATAAGCGATATGTTGATTAGCTGAAATGTCACTTAAATCATTTGCTACAATCAGGTTAGCCTGATTGCGTTTAAGACTGTACGAGCAACCTCAAAAAGTTCCTCCTTGCTGACATTTACGAGAAGTTTGAAGCCAACTAATAGAATATTGGGATTCCATTGTTTGATAAGACTAATAATCTTTGGTGTCTTCTTGAGAAAAAGAACCTGATAATCTGAAGCGGATGAAATTTTGCTTTCAGAGTTAGACTTGTTTAGGAACTCTGTAAGGTCCTCACTATTTTCCAACTCATTAAAATTAGTCATATAAACAGGGTGTAGTCTGAGACTGCCATGCTATGGATAAGAACGTCATGTTCTTTAACGAGAGGTTCCATGGTTTCAAGAAGACTATCTACGTTCGTAATTTCTGTAATCTTTAGATTTTCTTTCGGTTCTGGTTTAACCGCTGTCTTGGTCGTTACTAAGGTTACTTGGTGACTCTTAGCCAAGAAAAGTTCAGCGATTTCCTTTCCTAGATAACCTGTTGAATGGTTTGTGATTCCACGTACAGCATCAATCTTTTCAGTGGTACCACCCGATGTAATCAAAATTTTCATAGTAGTATTGTACTAAAAATTGGGTCTTTAGTAAATAAAAAGTAAGTATTTTTGAGGCGTACCCCTATAAATTAAAGTTATAACGATTTATAACAAAACAAAAACCGAACATTGAAAAGTAATTAACCAAAAATAATGCGTTTTTTATCAAACTCTGATATAATAGATTCTAGAAAAATATAGAGGAGTGTCTCATGAAAACAGATATCGAAATTGCTCAAAGTGTAGAATTAAAACCAATCACAGAAGTAGTTGAAAAAGTTGGAATCGGCTTTGACGATTTGGAACTCTACGGAAAATATAAGGCAAAATTGTCATTTGATAAAATCAATGCAGTCAAAGACAATAAGCCAGGAAAATTGATTTTGGTAACAGCCATCAACCCAACACCATCTGGTGAAGGGAAATCAACCATGTCAATTGGTCTTGCAGATGCTCTTAACAAAATTGGTAAGAAAACAATGATTGCCCTTCGTGAACCATCTCTTGGTCCAGTTATGGGTATCAAAGGTGGTGCTGCTGGTGGTGGTTACGCTCAAGTGCTTCCTATGGAAGATATTAACCTCCACTTCACAGGTGATATGCATGCTATCCTACAGCCAATAACGCCTTATCAGCACTTCTTGACAATCATATTCACAAGGAAATGCACTTGGCATTGACCAACGCCGTATTATTTGGAAACGTGTCGTTGACCTTAATGACCGTGCTCTTCGTCATGTAACAGTTGGTCTTGGTGGTCCACTCAATGGTATTCCACGTGAAGATGGTTTTGATATTACCGTAGCCTCTGAAATCATGGCAATTCTTTGCTTGGCTACTGATATCAATGACCTTAAAGAACGCTTGGCTAACATTGTCGTTGCTTACCGTTATGACCGTACACCTGTTTATGTACGTGATCTTGAAATTGAAGGTGCGCTTACCCTTATTCTTAAAGATGCCATCAAACCTAACTTGGTACAGACAATTTATGGGACACCAGCCTTGGTACACGGTGGTCCATTTGCCAATATCGCTCACGGATGTAACTCAGTTTTGGCTACAGCTACAGCTCTTCGTTTGGCTGATTATACGATTACTGAAGCAGGTTTCGGTGCTGACCTTGGTGCTGAAAAATTCCTTGATATCAAGACTCCAAACCTCCCAACAACTCCTGATGCTGTTGTTATTGTTGCGACACTTCGTGCCCTTAAAATGCACGGTGGGGTAGCCAAAACTGACCTCTCTGAAGAAAATGTTCAGGCCGTTCGTGATGGCTTCGCAAACTTGAAACGTCATGTGGAAAACGTTCGTAAATTTGGTCTTCCAGCAGTCGTTGCTATTAACGAGTTTGTTGCTGATACAGAAGCTGAAATTGCAGCCCTTAAAGAACTTTGTGCAGAAATCGATGTTCCTGTTGAATTGGCTAGCGTTTGGGCTAATGGTGCTGATGGTGGTATTGACCTTGCCAACGCAGTAGTTGATGCTGTTGAAAATGGTAATGCTGACTATAAACGCCTTTATTCTGATGACAGCTTGGAAGAAAAGATTACTAAGATTGTTACTGAAATCTATGGTGGTAAATCAGTTGTATTTGAGAAAAAAGCTAAAACCCAGCTCAAACAATTTGCAGAATTTGGTTGGGACAAATTGCCAGTATGTATGGCTAAAACACAATACAGCTTCTCTGATAATCAATTCTTACTCGGGGCTCCAGAAGGCTTCGATATCACGATTCGTGAGTTCATTCCTAAGACTGGTGCGGCTTTATCGTAGCTCTTACAGGTAATGTCATGACCATGCCTGGTTTGCCAAAAGCCCCAGCAGCCCTCAAGATGGATGTTGCTGAAGACGGAACAGCAATTGGTTTGTTCTAATAACAAATATTTCTTGAAACAGTGCCAGTTGGTGCTGTTTTTTGCTCTTTATGAAAACTTAAGGAAGATAAGATAAACTGAGTCTTAACGAAAGAAAATAAAGCACTAGAAGATTAAGTGTATTTTCGATATAATGGGAAGACTTAGAGATATATGACTAGGTTTTGCACCTAGTAAGGAGATAACTATGATTAAAATATTATTAGTTGAAGATGATTTGAGTTTGTCAAACTCAGTTTTTGATTTTTAGATGATTTTGCTGATGTTATGCAAGTTTTGATGGTGATGAAGGTCTCTATGAGGCTGAGAGTGGGGTTTATGACTTAATCCTTCTAGATCTTATGTTACCTGAAAAGATGGTTTTACGGTCTTGAAGGAGCTACGTGAAAAAGGAGTCACAACACCTGTTCTCATTATGACCGCTAAGGAAAGTCTTGATGATAAGGGCACGGTTTTGAGCTTGGCGCTGATGATTACCTTACCAAACCTTTCTATTTGGAAGAGCTAAAAATGCGTATTCAAGCACTTTTGAAACGCTCTGGTAAATTTGACCAAACACCCTCTCTTTTGGGGATGTCCGTGTTAATCTTTCTACGAATTCAACTTTCGTGGAAGACAAAGAAGTAGAACTTCTTGGTAAAGAGTTTGATTTATTAGTTTACTTCTTACAAAATCAAAATGTCATCTTGCCTAAGTCACAAATTTTTGATCGTCTTTGGGGATTTGATAGTGATACCACAGTATCAGTTGTAGAGGTTTATGTTTCTAAAATTCGTAAGAAACTTAAAGGAACAGACTTTGCTACCAATCTCCAAACCTTGAGAAGTGTGGGGTATATTTTGAAGAATGCTGACTAAATTTTTCAATTATCTCTTTAGGAGAATCAAGTCAGACGGTTTAGACTTTCATCCATTTCTTTGCGACTTTTTCTGGTATTTTCCTCATCATGACTGTCATGATTTTGCAAATTTTGAGTTATGGTGTTTTTCTCTAATGTTGATTCTAGTTTGAAAATTGCACAAACAAATCAAATTCTTATTTAGAAATGGAGATGTTGAAACGAGAACTTTTTGTGACTTCTGAGGTAGATCAAAACAATACGACAACTATTTATCAGACATATGATACTAAAGGTCTTAGGGCAGCCTAAACCAGTGCTAATAATCAAGATTCTAAAAGAAAAAATCTAAGATGGAAGATGCTCCTCACGATTTATCAGTGGCTGCTAATACAAATGTTCTCGTTCTTGATAAAGATGGAAAGGTCTTAAATACTGTTGATAAATTTTCTGCTTGACCAATCTCAATTGATAAGTAACTTGAGTTATTAGTCAAGGTAGTGCTCAGAATTATTTCGATCAAACAGAAAAGTATCGTCTGATTACTGAAAAAGTAGATAATAGTCTCTATCCTGATGCTAAGTACCTTGTTATTGCGATTAATACAACTCAATTGGAAGAAGCTACTGAACGTTATGTTAAGCTCATTGTCATCATGATGAGTTTCTTCTGGCTCTTATCTGTTGCGGCTAGTATGTATTTGGCTAAGTGGTCAAGACGTCCTATCCAGGAAAGCTTGGAGAAGCAGAAGGCTTTTGTTGAAAATGCTAGTCATGAGTTACGGACACCACTTGCTGTGATTCAAAACAGATTAGAAGTTCTTTTCCGCAAGCCTGAGAGCACCATTCTAGATAATTCAGAGAATATTGCATCAAGTCTTGATGAAGTACGTAATATGCGTCTTTTGACGACTAATCTCTTGAACTTGGCTCGTCGTGACGATGGTATTAAACCAGAAATCGAAACCTTAGAACCTGCTTTCTTTGATACAGTCTTTACCAATTATGCCATGATTGCAGAAGAAAATGAGAAAGGTTTCACGGCTCAAAACCAAGTTAGTCGTCCAATCCAAACTGATAAAACGCTATTGAAACAGTTAATGACCATCTTATTTGATAATGCTATTAAATATACGGAAGATGATGGACAGGTGACCTTTACTGTTCGCACAATGATCGACATCTTTATATCTCTGTTGCGGATAATGGTCCTGGTATCTCAGATAGTGATAAGAAAAAAATCTTTGATCGATTTTATCGCGTAGATAAGGCTAGAACCAGACAAAAAGGTGGGTTTGGACTTGGCTTATCCCTAGCGCAACAAATTGTTTTAGCCCTAAAAGGAACAATTGTTGTTAAAGATAATCAACCAAAGGGAACGATTTTTGAAGTTAAGATCACTGGAGTTTAATTAACAAAGAAAACCTGCTAGACGATAAGCTAGCAGGTTTTTTAGGTTTAGGTAATAAAAAAACTCCTAAATGGAGCTTTTAATTAGTTAGCCAATTTAGCTGCAAGACGTGATTTATCGCGGCTTGCTTTGTTTTTATGAATCAAACCTTTAGAAGCGGCTTTATCGATGCTAGCTGATGCAGCACGGTAAGCTTCTTCAGTTGGGTTAGCGTTGAATGCTTTAATAGCAGTACGCAAAGCTGATTTTTGAGCTGAGTTTTTTTCGTTTTGTTTAACGTTAAGTTCAGCGCGTTTGATAGCTGATTTAATATTTGCCAATGTTTTCACCTCCAAAATTTATCTAACTATGTCATTATACGTTATTTTAGGCCCCTTGGCAAGCTTTTTCTATTTTTTTAAGTGGATGAAATCGATTTTATGATTGTCTCCCTTGTGAAGAATCAGTTCAGCTCGACTTCGTGTAGGTTCGATATAATTTTCCAAATTAACCAAATTGATATCACGCCAGGTTTTTTGTGCTAAAGATAAAGCTTCATCCTTACTAAATTTAGTGAAACGATGGTAGTAGTTGTTTTCATCTTTTTTGGCGAGCTCAAGAAGGGTTTGAAAACGTTCGAGATACCAGGATTCGATATTATTAACTTCAGCGTCAATGTAGAGAGAAAAATCAAAATAGTCACTCATGTAAAGTCGTTGGTTAATAGGGTTCTGGAAAACATTAATCCCTTCGACAATTAGAAAATTGGGCTGTCTGATTTCTTGGGTAAGTCCTGGTACAATATCATAAATTTCATGAGAGTAAACAGGAATATTGACATCACCACCATTTTTTATAGTATCTAAAAAGTTGAGAAGAAGTGGCATATCGTAGGACTCAGGGAAGCCCTTACGATTAAGGATGCCTTTTTCTTTCAAGGTTTGGTTAGGATAGAGAAAGCCATCAGTTGTCACAAGTTCAACTTTAGATTGGGGGAAGGTACGCTGCAACAAGAGTTGAAGCAAACGACTGGTAGTGGATTTGCCAACAGCAACTGAACCAGATACCCCAATAATAAATGGACGGTTAGTCTGTGATTTTTGTAAAAAGATACTCTTAGAAAAGGTTAGATCGTTGGCAGTTTTCTGATAGATACGAATGAGATTGATAAGGGGAAGATAAATGTCACTAACTTCTTGCACATCGATCTTATCATTAAGGCTTCGAATGGAATCCAGTTCTTCTGCAGTCAATGGGGCATTGTCCTCTTTATGAAGGCGTTGCCATTCCTTACGTGATATCGTTTCGAAATTGATAAATTCATTTAACATAAATAACATTATAGCAGAAAAAAAGCCTGAATGTAAGCCTTGTCATATTACTAGCGTTAGGCTTCTATTTCTGATAAAATGAAAAAAACTACAATTAGAAGGACACATTATGTCAAAAATGTACTATGCTGAGACGCCAGATGCGGCTCACGATATTCATGATTTAAAGGTAAATTTGCTAGGAGAAAGTTTCCAGTTTTATACGGATGCTGGGGTTTTTCAAAAAAATGATTGATTTCGGAAGTCAAGTGCTCTTAAATTCCCTGGATTTAGAGGATGGAAAAACACTTCTGGATGTGGGATGTGGTTATGGACCGCTTGGGATTAGTCTAGCCAAAGTTCAAGGTGTCAAAGTCACTATGATTGACATCAATAGTAGGGCGATTGATTTGGCTAAACAAACGCCGAACGAAACAAGGTTGACGCAGATATTTTCCAATCTAATATCTATGAAAGTGTTACTGGAAAATTCGATTATGTTATTTCCAATCCACCTATCCGTGCGGGCAAGAAGGTGGTTCATCAAGTTATCGAGGAGGCATATGATTATCTCAATCAAGGTGGTAACCTAACTATTGTTATTCAGAAAAAACAAGGTGCTCCGTCGGCAAAAGCTAAGATGGAGGATGTGTTTGGTAATGCTGAAGTCGTTAAAAAGGATAAAGGATATTATATCCTTAGAAGTGAGAAAATATGAGAACAGTTGATTTAATTGAAAAGAAAAGAGATGGTGGCGAGTTAAGCACAGAGGAAATTTCATATCTTATTAATGGCTATGTGTCTGGGGAAATCCCAGACTATCAGATAGCGGCCTTGGCGATGGCGATTTATTATCAAGGTATGTCTATTCGTGAAATCCATGATTTGACCACTGATATGGTTGCTTCAGGCGAACAATATGATTTGTCAGAAATTCCAGGTGTTAAGGTAGATAAACATTCGACCGGAGGCGTTGGTGATAAGGTAACCATCATTCTGATGCCGCTTGTAGCTAGCTTTGGTGTACCGGTTGCTAAGATGAGTGGTCGTGGTCTGGTCATACGGGAGGTACCATTGATAATTAGAGTCTATCAAAGGCTATCAGTTGAGCGTACCAAGAAAGAATTCATTCAGGTTAAAGAATTGGGATTTCCCTTATTGGTCAGTCTGAGCATTTGGTTAAGGCTGATAAACTTCTTTATGCCTTGCGTGATGTTACTGCGACAGTAGATTCTATTCCACTAATCGCAAGCTCTGTTATGTCCAAAAAGATTGCAGCAGGCGCTGATAAGATTTTACTGGATGTTACTGTTGGTCAAGGCGCTTTCATGAAAAATATGTCTGATGCTGAAAAATTATCAGAGACCATGGTTGCACTAGGACATGAGGTCAATCGTGAAACGATTGCTGTTATTACAGATATGAGCCAGCCACTAGGTAAGGCTATTGGTAACCGTTTAGAAATCACAGAGGCTATTGAAATTATGCAAGGTAAGGACGTGAAGATATCACTGACTTTATCTGGAGTTGGCTGAGACTATTAGATTTGGTTCAGGGAAGCTAGCCAGAAAGATTCACAGCACTTAGTGGTGACGTCTGCTAAGTTTGAAGTCCCATTCAAGCTCAAGGTGGTGATTTGACCGATCTTTATCGTCATGGTGTGCGCCTGTCGTACAATATTCATGCTCATGAAACAGGTTACATAAAGATACCTGTTGTATTTGGAAAATTCTATGCACTTAGGAGCAGGTTAGCTACGATAGATAGTCTTAATTATGAAACAGGAATTGTATTTGAAAAGAAAGTTGGCGATTCTGTGACTCAGGGAGACCTTATTGCCAAGGTCTATAGCCAAGAAATTTTATCTGAAAAAATGCTGACTGAATTCGAAAAAAATGTTATTATGGGTAGTGAATGTAAAGAAACGACAGAAATATTAAAAATAATTCGCTAACCCCTAATTTAATTCTAATCAAGGAGTTTGTTTATGTCTGTTAATAGCTATATTGACCATACCTTACTAAAAGCTGATGCTAATAAAGAACAGATTCTTTCCTTAATTGATGAGGCTAAGAAGTATGAGTTTGCCAGCGTCTGTGTTAATCCAACTTGGGTCAAAACGGCAGCTGAATTGCTTAAAGATAGTTCTGTCAAAGTTTGTACGGTTATTGGTTTCCCTTTGGGAGCATCGACCTCCGCAGTTAAGGCTTTTGAAGCCAAGGATGCTATTGCAATGGGGCAGATGAAATTGATATGGTAATCAATATCGGTGCTCTTAAATCTAGAAATTTAAATTAGTTGAAGACGATATTAAAGCTGTTGTGAGCTAGTGGACAAACTTGTAAAGGTTATTATTGAAACTTGTCTATTGACTGATGAAGAAAAGGTTAAGTTTGCAATTAGCAAAAGTGCAGGTGCAGATTTTGTGAAGACATCTACAGGGTTTTCTACTGGTGGTGCTACCATTGAAGATATTGGCTTATGCGTAAGCTGTTGGTCCACATGGGAGTCAAGGCATCTGGTAGGGCACGTACACTTGAGGCGGCTCAAGCCTTTATCAAAGCTGGTAACCCGTATTGGTACTTCTTTCAGGAGTGGCCATAATGAAAGGGCAAGAAAGTCACAGTTATTAAAAGCAAGTGATAATGCAGCCTTAGCAGCTGAAAATGCCTATGTTCCTTACTCTCTGTTTAGAGTTGAGCAGCATTGCTTACAAAGAGGGCACATTTTTCAAGGATGTAACATTGAAATGCCTCATTCGGACTGACCAATTGTGCAGAAAGAACAGCCATTTTTAAGGCGGTATCTGAAGGATATAGAGACTTTAATGTCTCGCAGTATACGGAGATACCAAAGAACCTATTTCACCGTGTGGTGCTTGTCGCCAAGTTATGGTCGAATTTTTTAAATCAGATTCTAAAGTGATTCTTATCGCTGAAGATAAATCGACAGTCGAGATGACAGTCGGAGAGTTGTTACCATACTCTTTTACAGACTTACAATAGTCTAGTTGTTATATTCTTTATTAAGCAGGGTTTCTTGCAAGTTTATAGGAGGAGTGTTCAAGATGAAATTGAACAAGAAAATTATCGGGCTTGGCCTTGTTGCTGTTGCGGCACTTGGTCTTGCAGCATGTGCACGTGGCGGACGTGGCGGATCATCAGCTGATTCAAAAGTTAAAGCTGCTATCGTTACAGATACTGGTGGTGTTGATGATAAATCATTTAACCAATCAGCATGGGAAGGTCTTCAAGCTTGGGGTAAAGCTAACAAACTTGAAAAAGATTCTGGCTACAATTACTTTCAATCTGGTTCAGAGTCTGACTTTGCAACAAACTTGTCTTCAGCACAAAGTCAAGGCTACAATCTCATCTTTGGTGTTGGTTTTGCTCTTCATGATGCAGTAGCAGACGCAGCTAAAGAACACGAAGATGTGAACTATGTAATTATTGACGATGTTATTAAAGACCAAAAGAACGTTGAAAGCGTTTTGTTTGCTGATAACGAAGGTGCTTACCTTGCAGGTATCGCAGCAGCTATGCAATCAAAAACAAATAAAGTTGGTTTCATCGGTGGTCAAACATCAGACACAATTACACGTTTTGAAGCTGGTTTCACAGCTGGTGCTAAGTCAGTAAAACCTGACATCGATGTACAAGTTCAATATGCTGAATCATTCTCTGATGCAGCTAAAGGGACAACAATCGCTTCAACAATGTACGCTTCAGGCGTTGACGTAATTTACCAAGCTGCTGGTGGTACTGGTACTGGTGTCTTCACAGCTGCTAAAGAAGTTAACGAAAAACTTGATGCTGACAGCGATAAGAAAGTATGGGTAATCGGTGTTGACCGTGACCAAACAGCAGAAGGTAATTACACATCTTCAGACAAGAAAAAATCTAACTTTGTTTTGACTTCAACAATCAAACAAGTTGGTACAGTTGTTAAAGATACTGCTAACGGACAAGTCAAAGGCGATAAATTCGAAGGTGGTAAAACTAAGACTTACGGTATCAAAGACGGTGGTGTTGACATTGTAACGTCTAATCTCCCTTCAGATATCAAAGATGCAGTCGTAAAAGCTAAAGATCAAATCAAGAATGGTGAATTGAAACCAACTGATGGTCTTAGCAAATAATAGTTAAGCATAAGTCTTTATAGAGCTTAAACTGAGACAATTTTTGTCTCAGCAAAGGGAAGCAGTAAATGATCCCCTTTGCTGAAATAAAAATTATTCTTGAAAGGAGATTGTATGACGAAGCCAAATGTCATTGAGATGCACGATATTACCAAAAAATTTGGTGAATTCGTGGCAAATGATCATATCAATCTTGATGTGAGACAAGGAGAGATCCACGCCCTCCTCGGTGAAAATGGTGCAGGTAAGTCAACTTTAATGAATATGCTCTCAGGTCTTTTGCAACCTACGAGCGGGACCATTAAGGTAAAAGGACAAGAGGTGACGATTGATTCACCATCTAAAGCAACGAAACTGGGGATTGGGATGGTTCACCAACATTTTATGTTGGTTGAAGCTTTTACAGTTGCTGAGAATATCATTTTGGGTAGTGAGGTAACCAAAGCTGGTGGTGTCCTTGATATGAAGAAGGCTATCAAGGAAATTACTGAACTCTCTGAAAGATATGGTCTTGCAGTAGATCCAACTGCCAAAGTAGCAGATATCTCTGTTGGTGCTCAACAACGTGTTGAAATCCTTAAGACTCTCTATCGTGGGGCTGATATCTTGATCTTCGATGAACCGACTGCGGTATTGACTCCGTCTGAAATTACTGAACTTCTAAACATTATGAAGACCTTGGTTAAGGAAGGCAAGTCGATTATTCTGATTACACATAAGTTGGACGAAATTCGAGCAGTATCTGATCGTGTCACTGTTATTAGACGTGGTAAATCAATTGATACAGTAACGATTGAAGGGTCAACAAATGCTGACTTGGCCGAAATGATGGTTGGTCATCAGGTTTCCTTCAAAACAGAGAAAATTCCTTCAAATCCAAAAGAAGTTGTTCTTTCTATTAAAGATTTGGTGGTTAACGAGAACCGTGGAATTCCAGCTGTGAAAAATCTGTCATTAGATGTTCGTGCTGGTGAAATCATCGGTATTGCCGGTATCGATGGCAATGGTCAGACAGAACTTGTCCAAGCGATTACAGGACTTCGTAAAGTTAAGTCAGGTGATATTACCATCAAGGGTGAATCGATTATTCATAAGACAACTCGTCAGATTACAGAGATGAGTGTTGGTCATATTCCTGAAGATCGTCACCGTGATGGTATGGTCCTTGAAATGACAGTTGCTGAAAATATCGCTCTTCAAACCTACTACAAAGAACCAAATTCTAAGAATGGTATCTTGAACTATAGTGTCATCAATGCAAAAGCGCGTGAATTGATGAAAGAATTTGATGTTCGTGGTGCGGGAGAGTTAATTGCTGGTGGTGAATTGTCAGGTGGTAACCAACAAAAAGCTGTTATCGCTCGTGAGATTGACCGTGACCCAGAACTTCTTATTGTAAGTCAACCAACTCGTGGTCTTGACGTTGGTGCTATTGAGTACATCCGTAAACGTATTATCGCTGAACGTGATAAAGGTAAGGCTGTTATTGTTGTCAGCTTTGAATTGGATGAAATTCTTGATATGTCAGACAGAATTGCGGTTATCTATGATGGTGCAATTCAGGGAATTCTAGATCCTGCTGAAACGAATAAGCAAGATCTTGGTATTCTTATGGCTGGTGGACAATTGAATAAGGAGGAAGCAAATGTCTAAAAAAGTACAAAATTGGGCAGTTCCTTTAATTGCTGTCCTCTTGGGAATGTTGATTGGAGCCGTTTTGATGTTAATCTTCGGTTACGATCCATTCTGGGCTTACTACGATCTCTTCACAACGGCCTTCGGTTCATTGAAAAATATTGGTGAAATTCTTCGTGCCATGAGTCCGCTGATTCTGATTGCACTTGGATTCTCTGTTGCCTCTAAGGCAGGTTTCTTTAACGTAGGTTTGCCAGGACAGGCCTTGGCAGGATGGGTTTCTGCTGTATGGTTTGCCTTGTCATTCCCTGATTTGCCAAAGGTGGTTTCAGTTATCTGTACAGTTATCATTGGTCTGGTTGCAGGTGGTATCGCTGGGGCTATTCCAGGTATTCTCCGTGCTTACTTGGGAACAAGTGAGGTCATTGTAACCATTATGATGAACTACATCATTTTGTATGTGGCAAACAATATTATTCGCTTTGGATTTACAGCTGATATGTTGCGTTCTTCAGAAGCTTCTAACAAGGTTGTAGCCTCAGCTAGTTATCAAACAGAGTTCTTATCTCAAATAACTGGTGGTTCGCGTTTCAATATTGGTTTCTTCCTGGCTCTTGCAGCTGCCTTCTTAGTTTGGTTCTTGCTTAAGAAAACAACAACTGGTTTTGAAATTACCTCTGTAGGTCTTAATCCTCATGCATCAGAGTATGCAGGAATGTCATCTAAACGTGTTATTATCATGTCAATGATTATCTCAGGTGCTCTTTGTGGTCTTGGAGGAACAGTAGAAGGACTTGGTACATTCCAAAATGTCTTCGTTCAAAACGCTTCATTGGCTATCGGTTGGAACGGTATGGCGGTTGCACTTTTAGCGTCTAACTCACCTATCGGTATTCCATTTGCCGCCCTCCTTTATGGTGTCTTGTCTATTGGTAAGAGTGGTATGATTGGTGTGCCATCTGAAATTATCGATGTTGTTTCAGCCTTGATTATCTTC
>JBKWCO010000017.1:0-14619 GCA_046975465.1 Streptococcus sp.
GGTTCTATGGCTCACTCAACTGGTAAAACAATGGTTAACAACGTTTTGTCTATGGACAAAGACGATGTTGCTTGCTTCGAAAAATTGCGTGACCTTGGCGTTGAATTCGACGTCCGTAAGGTACCAAATGATTCTAAGAAAGATTTGTTCGACCTTATCAAAAAAGCTAACGTTCAATAACCTTCATTCGGATAAATTAGCTGATCATCTCAGCTAATCACAACTCAATAGAAAAGGAATTATTACCATGTCAGATATGTCAATTATTTCTGCTATTTTGGTCGTAGTTGTTGCCTTCCTTGCTGGTCTTGAAGGTATCCTTGACCAATTCCAATTCCACCAACCACTTGTTGCTTGTACTCTTATTGGTGCTGCTACAGGTAACCTCACTGCAGGTATCATGCTTGGTGGTTCCCTTCAAATGATTGCCCTTGCTGGGCTAATATCGTGCCGCGTAGCTCCTGACGCTGCCCTTGCATCTGTTGCTGCTGCCATTATTTTGGTTAAAGGTGGTAACTTCACAACTGAAGGTATCGGGTTGCGACTGCAACAGCTATCCCACTTGCGGTTGCTGGTCTCTTCTTAACGTGCTTGTTCGTACAGCTTCTGTTGCCCTTGTTCACACTGCTGATAAGGCTGCAGAAAACGGAAATATCGCAGGTGTTGAACGTGCTCACTACCTGCTCTTGTTCTTCAAGGTTTGCGTATTGCTGTTCCTGCTGCCCTTCTTCTTGCTATCCAGCTCAATCTGTTCAACATGCCCTTGGCTTGATGCCGACTGGCTCAACCATGGTATGGTTGTCGGTGGTGGAATGGTTGTAGCCGTTGGTTACGCCATGGTTATCAACATGATGGCAACTCGTGAAGTTTGGCCATTCTTTGCCATTGGTTTTGCGCTTGCAGCTATTAGTCAATTGACTCTTATCGCTCTTGGTGCAATCGGTGTCGCTATCGCCTTCGTTTACCTCAACCTTTCTAAACAAGGTGGCGGGAATGGTGGCGGAACTTCATCTGGTTCAGGCGACCCAATCGGCGATATCTTGGAAGACTACTAGGAAGGGGTGCTCTCATGGCTGAAAAAATTCAATTATCTCAAGCAGATCGTAAAAAGGTTTGGTGGCGCTCACAATTCTTGCAAGGTTCATGGAACTACGAACGTATGCAAAACTTGGGTTGGGCTTACTCACTCATTCCTGCTATCAAAAAACTTTATACTAACAAAGAAGACCAAGCCGCAGCTCTTAAACGTCACTTGGAATTCTTCAACACTCACCCTTACGTAGCTGCTCCTATCATGGGGGTTACATTGGCTCTTGAGGAAGAAAAAGCCAATGGTACTGAAATCGAAGATGCCGCTATCCAAGGGGTTAAAATCGGTATGATGGGACCACTTGCCGGTATCGGTGACCCTGTCTTCTGGTTCACAATTCGTCCAATTCTTGGTGCCCTTGGTGCATCATTGGCACAAGCTGGTAACATTGCTGGTCCACTTATCTTCTTCATCGGTTGGAACCTTATCCGTATGGCCTTCTTGTGGTACACTCAAGAACTTGGTTACAAAGCAGGTTCAGAAATTACTAAAGACATGTCTGGTGGTATCTTGAAAGATATTACTAAAGGGGCATCAATCCTCGGTATGTTCATCCTTGCCGTCTTGGTTGAACGTTGGGTTTCAATCAACTTCATCGTAAATCTTCCTGGTAAGGTACTTTCTAAAGGTGCTTACATTGTATGGCCAAAAGGAAATGTTACTGGTGACCAACTCAAGACTATCCTTGGTCAAGTCAATGATAAACTTAGCTTTGACAAGATTCAAGTTGATACCCTACAAAAACAATTGGATTCTTTGATTCCAGGTTTGATGGGACTTCTCCTTACTTTTGCATGTATGTGGTTGCTTAAGAAGAAAGTTTCACCAATCACAATCATCATCGGACTCTTTGTAGTTGGTATCATTGCAAGCTTCTTCGGAATCATGTAAAAAGAGCAAGAGTTTAGCAAAGCTGAACTCTTTTCTTATGCTATAATAAAAATACTACAGTCAAAAAGAAAGATAGATATGGCACAATCATTAAACAAAACAGTTGAACTGCATACAACGGGTGTTTCTTACATGGCTATCGGAGGAAAGGTCGGTAAATTTCTAATTGGAGATGTGGCTCTTGAATTCTACCCAGATGTCAATGTTGAGCAATACATTCAAATTCCATGGAGTAGCATCACTCAAATCGGTGCGAATGTATCAGGAAAGAGAATTAGCCGTCACTTTGAAGTGTTGACAGACAAGAGCAAATTCCTCTTCGCTTCTAAAGATTCTGGGAAGATTCTAAAGATTGCTAGGGAACACCTTGGCAATGAAAAAGTCGTCAAGCTACCAACTCTCATTCAAACTATTGGGGCTCGACTCAAAGGTTTATTTGCCAAAAAATCATAATTTTTGTATAATATAACAGACGGATAAGTACTAGCTAGATCCTTACAGAAAGCCTGCGGTTGCTGCGAGCAGGTAGGGTTGACCTACGAAATTCTACCGTTTCTAATAATTAAAAACATAAACAAGTGCACTCCTGTGAAGTTGGATGGAACCGTGGCCTATGTCACTCCAACACTCTCACAGGAGTGTTTTACTTTTTGGAGGAACTTATGTTAGATGTAAAACGTATTCGTAACGACTTCGATGCCCTTGCCGAAAAATTGGCTACACGTGGTGTCGCTGCTGAAACTTTAAATGAACTCAAAGAGCTTGATGTTAAACGTCGCGAACTTCTTATCAAATCTGAAGAACTCAAAGCTCAACGTAACATTGCTTCAGATGGTATCGCTCAAGCTAAGCGTAACAAAGAAGATGCTTCCGAACAAATCGCAGCAATGCAAAAAGTCTCTGCAGAAATTAAGGAAATTGATGCAGAACTTGCTGCCATCGATGAAAAGCTTAACACTATCATTGTGACACTTCCAAACACACCAAATGATTCTGTTCCAGTAGGTGCTGACGAAGATGAAAACGTAGAAGTTCGTCGTTGGGGAACACCTCGTAACTTTGATTTTGAGATTAAGCCTCACTGGGATCTTGGGGAAGACCTTGGTATCCTAGATTGGGAACGTGGTGCTAAAGTCACTGGTTCTCGCTTCCTCTTCTACAAAGGACTTGGAGCAAAATTGGAACGTGCAATCTACAACTTCATGTTGGATGAGCACGCTAAAGAAGGTTACACTGAAATGATCACACCTTACATGGTTAACCACGACTCAATGTTCGGTACTGGTCAATATCCAAAATTCAAAGAAGACACTTTCGAACTTGATGGTACTGACTACGTCCTTATCCCAACAGCCGAAGTTCCTTTGACCAACTACTACCGTGGTGAAATTCTTGACGGAAAAGAATTACCAATCTACTTCACAGCCATGAGCCCTTCATTCCGTTCAGAAGCTGGTTCAGCTGGTCGTGACACACGTGGTTTGATCCGTCTTCACCAATTCCACAAGGTTGAAATGGTCAAATTCTCAAAACCAGAAAGCTCATACGATGAATTGGAAAAAATGGTAGTTAACGCTGAAAATATCCTTCAAAAACTTAACTTGCCATACCGTGTCATCACTTTATGTACTGGCGATATGGGATTCTCAGCTGCTAAAACCTACGACTTGGAAGTTTGGATTCCAGCACAAAACACTTACCGCGAAATTTCTTCATGTTCAAACACAGAAGATTTTCAAGCCCGTCGTGCACAAATCCGTTACCGTGACGAAGCCGATGGTAAAGTAAAACTTCTTCACACTCTTAACGGTTCAGGACTTGCTGTTGGACGTACAGTAGCCGCTGTCCTTGAAAACTACCAAAACGAAGATGGTTCAGTAACTATCCCTGAAGTTCTTCGTCCTTATATGGGCGGTGCTGAAGTAATCGCACCAAAATAAATAAATGAATAAACGAGGCTGGGACAATTGTTCCAACCTCGTTTTATTTTACTTAAAGCATTAATGCAGTAGCCAACTGAGCTTTTTGTCCACTTTCCGACTCGGGAGAACCCAAGTCAATCTTGTGGGGCTGATATTACGAAAGGATACCTTTGGAGGCTAATTTAAAATTCTCATTCAAAGCAGTAAGCCCTGTGTATGTATTCTCCTCGTTTACACTATTACTACAATAACTCATTTGTGTCATGACAACTATCATAATAGGGCCTTAATAGTTGAAAGCCTTCCATTAGTTGATCTATCAAGTCAGCCTCAGTCAAGCTACTCGTCACAGGTACATCATATTTAACCAACACCTTACGAACACGACCATCTCTAACTGCTGCTTTAAGCATCTGACGATTCTCTTCAGTTCCTTCTACACGATGACTGACACCATCTTCCTGAGCAAAATAGTATAGAGAGGGGCAATCGGTAAGTCTAGGACCTTATGTTGCTTAGCTAGAGTGGTGTCTGATTTTTCCGTTCGACAAAGCTAACTTCTACTGAAATCCCCCATTTTTCAGGCTGACCATAAAGGCGAATCGCCATGGCAACATCATCTAAACTGTCCTCAGGAGCTCTGTAATAGCACCAAAAGTGTGGGCGACATATTTGTGCCTGATTGGCCCAATTACTGACACGATCCATCTTAAAAGGTACCAAACGCTCCTCTAAAACTTTTGACAAAGTCTGCATTTCCTTACGACTGCTTGACCAAGTGCCTTGAGCACTTCCATCTCTTCTTGATGCGGACCCGCTTTTTCAGGTTTGATATACTTAACCCCTTGTTTAGATAAATAAGCTTTAATATTTTCTAACATCATTTTCTCCTTACAATGACAAAAGACCAACCCATAACGATTCTATTCTGGTTGGTCTCTTTTTATTTACGTTTGCGAGCAATCAAGTGGATTGGTGTTCCTTCAAAACCAAAGGCCTGACGAATTTGATTTTCCAAGAAACGCATATAAGAGAAGTGCATCAGTTCTTCTTCATTGACAAAGATAACAAATGTTGGTGGTTTAACCGAAACTTGTGTGCCGTAGAAAATCTTAAGGCGTTTTCCTTTGTCAGTTGGTGTTGGGTTGATGGCAATGGCATCCATGATAACATCATTCAAAACAGCTGATGAAATACGACGATTTTGACTCTCACTGATGCGTTTAATCATCTCTGGCAACTTGTTAAGACGTTGTTTCGTCTCAGCCGATACAAAGATAATTGGTGCATAGCTCAAGAATTGGAACTGATCACGGATATCTGCTTCCCAGTTAGCAACGGTATGATTGTCTTTCTTAATCGTATCCCATTTGTTAACTACGATGATAATCCCTTTACCAGCTTCATGGGCAAAACCAGCAATACGCTTATCATACTCACGGATACCTTCTTCGGCATTGATAACCATAAGGACGATATCAGAACGGTCAATGGCACGCATTGAACGCATGACAGAGTATTTCTCCGTATTTTCATAAACCTTACCAGATTTACGCATACCAGCGGTGTCAATCATGGTATACTCTTGACCTTCACTGTCCACAAAGTTTGTATCAATGGCATCGCGAGTCGTACCAGCAATTGGGCTGGCAATCACACGGTCCTCGCCCAAAATGGCGTTAATCAAACTTGATTTTCCGACATTTGGACGCCCAATCAAACTGAAACGAATGATGTCTGGATTTTCTTCTTCAACTTCTGTTGGAAGGTTTTCAACGATAGCATCGAGAACATCCCCTGTACCAATACCGTGAACAGATGAAACTGGGTAAGGATCACCAAGTCCAAGAGAATAAAAATCATAGATATCTGCACGCATCTCAGGGTTATCCACTTTATTTACCGCCAAAATAACTGGCTTGTTGGTCTTATAGAGAATACGAGCAACGTACTCGTCCGCATCTGTCACGCCTTCCTTACCGGAAACGACAAAGACAATAACGTCAGCTTCAGTCATGGCAATGTCAGCTTGATGCTTGATTTGCTCCATGAATGGGGCATCAACATCATCAATACCACCCGTATCAATCAAGTTAAACTGACGATTAAGCCACTCAGCAGAGGTATAAATACGGTCACGTGTTACCCCTTCAACGTCTTCGACGATAGAGATACGTTCACCCGCAATTCGGTTAAATAGGGTCGACTTCCCAACATTTGGGCGACCCACGATAGCAACTGTAGGTAATGTCATATATTTAAGTCCCTGATTAAATTAGGGATTCCTTTCTTCATTTAGCAATCTAACTTCCAACAAGGAAAGCAAACACGCTTGTTCTTTATCATTATTAGAATCACCTTAACGGCGATTAACACCTCTCAAGTGAACCTCTTTGGCTAGAAAACGGATTCGCTCCATGACACGTTTAGCCTGCCAGGTTTCGTCTCCCTGACGTCCATTGGATAGCTTAGCTTCTAGATCCGAAAAACTATAGTTAGACGTAAAGAAGGTAGGCAACTCCTCAATCATGCGATGCTGGAGGATAACTTGCAAAACATCATCCCTAATCCAAGAAGAGAATTGTTCTGCACCGATATCATCTAGAACTAAAACTTCTGCCTGTTTGACAGCATCAATTTGTTCCTTGACAGAACCATCCTTGATTCCATTTTTAACATCAATAGTAAAAGATGGGTAATGAATAATGGTCGTAGCAACCTTCTTAGTCTCTGAAAGTTCATGAGCCATAGCAGCCAACATGAAGGATTTTCCAACCCCCATGTCTCCGTAGATATAGAGGCCTTTCTGGTCTGGACTAGGGTAATTCGCCACAAAATCCACGAGACTCTCAAAGGTATCAACACGAGCCACATCATCTAGAGCAATGTCCGCAAAGGTAATCTTACGATAAGACTGAGGCAGACTCACCAAATTAATCCGTTTAGCAATAGCCTGCTGTTCTTGTTGCTCTTTGAGCTGACGCGTCTCCTTATAGGTTACATCAGCGTAGCCTTCATTCATGGTTAGAATTGGCTCATACCCTTTGGCAATGTAGGAGACATCACCTTCTTTGACCTTACGGCATTCCACCAGGAATTGATTAAACTTAGGAAGACTACGCTTGATTTCATCCTGGCTTAGGCTATGCTCTTGAATAAAGCTAGCCACTCTTGGATCTGCCAAAATTTGCTTCGTTAAATCTGTTGCATTGCCAGACCCATGATGCCCTGCTCGGTTTAGGGTTTGTCCAACTCTTTCCATAGGCTACTCCTTTCCTTTTTCTAGTTTTGCCAAAGCTCGACGTCTAATTTCATCCAACTTGGCCTGATCAGCCTGACTGGTTTGATTGTCATAATTAGGATCACTCCAGCTCGGCACATTTGTTTTTTCTTAGCATCAGCCTTAGTTTGCTGTGATTTCTTATCGTAACCACTACGCAAAGCTAAAAGCCCTTGTTCAGCACTGATAATCTTCTTAAAGGCAAAATCATTAGCAAGTTTAGAGATATACTCTCTGTTCACATTCGTTGAACGTGTCCGTCCCAAACTGTAGGCAACCATGAGGTTAATTACCTCATCCATAAAGCCTCTTTGTGCCAAATCCGTGAGAATCTGCTTCTCAGAATTAGTCACAGTCCCGCTTGGGCCTTTAGCACTTTGCAAGTAATCTATAGGTTTTTCGGACCTAACCGCTTTAAGAATCTTTTTCTCCGTCTCCGTCAAAGCAGAATCACCACCCAATGTTTGAGCTTGAGCCTGCTCTAATTGCACCTGCATACGCTTGACAATAATCTGGTGGTTCACGGCTGTCTTTTTCGCTAAGAGATAGGTATCATACCAGTTCATGCCATGAGTTTCAGACAATTTATAGATTTCTGGCACATCTGTCTTTTCATCTGTAAATACAAGACCATCAGCCTGCATACGATTCCTGAAACTGCTTAAATCAAATGAATTTTTGGGCTTGATTTCAGACACAGACTTTTGAGCCAAACGCTCATCGGTAAAGACATCCGAAAAACGTTTAGATAAATCTTGCAAGCCTTGTAGACCTGCAGGTTTCAAAGCATCTACTGCTGGTTCACTAATCTTTTGCTCGAGAAGTGAACTATAAACGGCATGTTTTAAAAACTGTTCAATTGATAAGGGAGACTTAAGCTCTATAACATAAAACCCTTGAGGGGACTGGTAAAGGGCCAAAAGATCTACTGCTGTCAGAACCGCCAGTGCTTCCTGAAGGGGCTGCATTCCAAAATTGAGGTGATTCAAAATAGCCGCAAACTTATGACGGTGATTTCCATTGTCATAGAAAGCCACAAAATACTGGTAAAGAGCGTAACCCTCACTCCCAATAATGGGGTAGTAGCAACGCATTAAACTTGCCTGATCGGGAACGATAACCTGATTGCCAACATAGACAAATTCTTCAATAGGTCTCATTTTTTAGACTCTTTTTCGCACGTACTGTCTTGGTGATTTCTTGAAGCAACTCTTCAATCTCATCAACATCTTTGAAAGAACGGTAGACACTGGCAAAACGTACATAAGTAATTTCATCAAGGTCAGCGAGTTCTTTCATCACTAAATTCCCAATGACATCACTATCAACCTCTCCATCATGGTTACGGCGAATGTTTTGCTCAATTCGGGTGATGGCATTTTCGATATCCTCACTAGAAACCGGACGCTTCTGAGCACTCATCAAGATACCATTGAAAATCTTATCGCGAGAGAATTGTTCACGCGTACCGTCTTTTTTGACAACTAAAAGTGGAACTTCCTCCACACGCTCAAATGTTGTAAAACGAGTGTGACACGTATCACACTCCCGACGACGACGGATGGTATTCCCATCCTCTGCCTGACGGCTATCGATAACACTAGATTTATTATGTTGACATTTTGGACAACGCATGCACTTCACCACCAATCTTTGAAATTCGGTACTCTATTTTACCATAAAAACACATAAAAAGCACGCCCTAAACGAGGCGTGCTCATGACCAAGAATCACTCTAAGTCTCTTATAAATTGATTTAAAGCTCAAGTTGAGGTATCGTCGTTTCTCGATCTGCAAATGGAATGTAAAGGTCGAAACGTGTTCCAACACCAAGTTCAGAACTAACATCAATACGGCAGCGATAAGCTTCCACAATTTGATAAAGGATTGACAAACCAATACCAACACCAGATTGAGTTGTTGTACGGTTACGTGCCTTATCTGAACGATAGAAACGTTCAAAAATATGATTGATATCTTCTTTTGAAATCCCCTCACCGTTATCTTGCACTTGTACCAACATTTCATCTTCCAATGCTTTAATAGTAACCTGTATTTCCTTATTGACAGGCGAATACTTGACCGCATTATCAATCAAAATGGTGATCGCCTGTTCAAAGTGCTGACTATAAATCTGTGCTAGACGCTCTGAACTTTCGAAATCATTGAGATAAAATTGATAATCTTCATGCAAGACACGGAAGTTCCCAATAACCGTACGGATTGAAGAATTCAAATCACAAGTATCGTTTCTATGATTTTCAAATGATCCTTTGACACGGATAGAATCCAACATATCATTAATCATAATCGTCATACGGTTGGCCTCGTGACTTGCAGCCTCAAGACTTTCTTCAAGAATCTCAGGGTCATTTTTACCCCAACGTTGCAAGAGGTCCATATGCCCCTTGATAACCGCAATCGGCGTACGCAATTCATGACTGACGTCACTCAAGAAGCGCATCTGCATCTGATTATTTTCTTGGATTTTATCCATCATACGGTTAAAGTTAACCGCCAAATCCAATTTCATCATGACTTTCAATCTTAGAACGGAGCTCCAAATCGCTTGGTGAATCGGTGATAACCCCCATAGTCTCGTGCAACTGTCTCATCGGACGAAGAATAGATGTCAAGACAACGACAGTCGCTGCGATGACCAAGACCGTCATCCCTACTTCAAGGAAAATCAATAAGAAAATCAGACGCTCTTTGAGGGCATAATAGAATTCCAAATCATGGAAGATTTGGGCATAGCCAACGATGGTCTTTTTATCCTTACCGTAAATTGGAACTTGTAGTAAGAAACCACGCTTTCCTTTATAGGATACTGACTTCAGTTTGTTTACCTCGGACATACCGGGAGGCGAATCTGTATTCTCCTCAGAAGTAAAGATAAAGGTTCCTTTTTTGTCATACACAAAAACTGACTGATTTGAATATAATTTATTAGAAATTGCAACTTGACCATCCAAAGAGTGCTTTTCAGAAAGTACGCCATTAATAATTGATGCATAGATATTTTTAGGCGAATAAAGAGCCGCTAAGAGCGGTTCTGGACTCAATCTTCGTCGGAGTCCCAGTCCTTTTCGATATAAGTAACAACTTTTGAGATTGTAGTGTTTACATTTTGACGTTCACGTTGCAAAAGTAGCGTATTGGCTGAAAAACAACAACCAGAGTGAACATCGACAATACAAGAAAGAAGACCACAGCAGTTGTCATGGTCAACTTTTTCTAATGGTTACTTTACCAAATAATTTATCTTGTAATTTACTCATTTTTCACGGATAACGTAACCCATTCCTCGCACTGTTTGAATGTATGATTCCTTACCTGGAACATCGATTTTTCCACGCAAGTAACGAATATAAACATCTACAACGTTTGTTTCGATTGCATCATCATATTTCCAAACTTGAAGCAAGAGTTCCTCACGGGTCATCACTTGGTTCATATTGCTCAAAAGTGTGTTCAACAAATCAAACTCACGTTTTGTCAATGGAATTGCTTCATCACCACGAACAACTGTACGGTTTTGAACATCCAATTTCAAATCACGATAAGTTGATGCTTTTGCTGGTGCATTCTTAGCAGCTTCGATATCTTGACGACGGAAGGTTGCACGAATACGTGCCAATAGTTCTTCAATCGCAAAAGGTTTTACAATATAGTCATCAGCACCACGGTCCAAACCAGCAACAATGTCCATGATTGAATCGCGGGCTGTCATCATCATAATATAAGTATCTTTTTCTTGTTGGAGACGACGTGTTACTTCAAAACCGTCCATCTCAGGCAACATAAGGTCCAAGAGAATAAGATCGAAATCTTTCTCGAGTGCCATTTCAAGTCCTTCGCGTCCGTTGTCTGCTGTCACAACGTCGTATCCTTCGTGTTGAAGTTCAAGAGAGACAAAACGAGCAAGGTTTTTCTCATCTTCAACAATCAAAATGCGTTTGCTCATAATAAGTATTTACCACTTTCTTAAAATTTTTTGACTTCCATTTCCCTTAAAAAGTCTGTAGATCTACCCAATGAATAAATCCGAAAATTAACTTCTAATGATATAATAATATAGATTTTTAAAATTGTCAAACATTTTTAGTTTGTTTTTTTGAATTAATTTTCGTCAAATAGACCGTTCAATTGGGCAAAGGGATTACTTGCCTCTTTTTCTCTTGTTGGAGGGCTGCATATTCCTCTTCCGACAGGACTTCCCAGTCATTTCCTGAAAGAGAAATTTGACCTTTCTCTTCTTCTGGTGTTAGTACTCTCAAAGGAATATTAAGAAGAATATTATCTAGAATACTCTCATCAAGATTAATGGTATCCCCATCCAAGATAAGAACCAGATTTTCTTCGACTAATTCTTTTTGAAGAGCAGCATCTGCCTCTTGTATAAAGGTTTCTGAAACCGGATAGTTAAAACTAAGTGTCACAGGTTCAAGTGAACGGCTAGATGGCAAGGTAATATCATAGCTAAGTTGATAGTCCAAAAGGTACAAGCCATTATCATAGGCTACCTGACCACTTGCTTGAATCTGTTCAAGATTTAAAACTTGATCATAGCGTTCTTTAATAGACTCCAACAAAGAAGGTGCTTCGGTAAAGGCGAGCCCCTCTGGAGACTTTCTAACTTCTGAAAGATAAATCATTCTTAATCCTCAAATTAAATTTCCCCATAGGGATCTATTTTCAATCCACAAGACCATAATCCCCTACATTCACTTTTCATTAGAGAGCATGATTATGATTTTAGACTTAATTAGTATTATATCAAATTTTTAAGAAAAAATAACACCTTTAATATTACATATTTCTTAAACTTAGAACTTTTTTCAAAGCTAATAAGAAACTTACTCAGACCCAGTTTCCATCTGTCCTATAGAGTTAGATGAAAGCTCTTAATTATGGTAAAATAAGAGCATTGAAACTAGATAAAAGGAATATATAATGACACCTGAAGATTTTTACAAGGCTCTGAAAGAACTGGGGTTCGATCTCAGCCAAAAACAAAAAGACCAATTCCAACGCTACTTTGAGCTCTTGGTAGAATGGAACGAAAAGATCAATCTTACTGCAATCACAGAAAGAGACGAGGTCTACCTCAAACATTTCTACGATTCCCTAGCTCCTGTGCTTCAAGGGCATATTAAAAATCAAAGTATTCGACTTCTGGATATCGGTGCTGGAGCTGGATTTCCAAGTCTCCCTATTAAAATTCTTTGTCCTAATCTTGATGTGACAATCATTGATTCTCTTAATAAACGCATCACTTTCCTTAACTTCTTGTCTGATGAACTTGGACTTAGCGGTGTTCACTTCTATCACGGACGTGCTGAAGATTTTGGACAAGATAAGGCCTTCCGTGCTCAATTTGATATTGTTACTGCCCGTGCCGTTGCACGTCTGCAGATTCTCTCAGAATTGACCATTCCTTTCTTGAAGGTTGGTGGACAACTCATTGCGCTTAAGGCTGCAGCTGCCGATGAAGAATTGGCTGAAGCTAAGAAGGCTTTGAACCTCCTTTTTGCCAAACCTATTCTCAACGATAACTACCATTTACCAAATGGTGATGGGCGTCATATTACCATTGTCGAGAAGAAAAAGAAACTCCAAACAAGTACCCTCGTCGTGCTGGAATGCCTAATAAAAACCACTATAACGTTCATCCAAGGATGTTTTTGATTCCTTGGATTATTATTTACTCTTATGATAACTTGGAGGTTTTCATTGATTAATCGTCTTTCTGTCACGCAAAAGCTTGTGCTCAGCTTTGTCTTTGTCATTATAGTGGGAAGTATTTTACTTAGCCTTCCCATGAGCCACTATGCTAATAGTCCAGAAACAAGCTACCTGGATCATCTCTTCAATACTGTGTCAATGGTCTGTGTAACCGGACTTTCTGTTGTCCCGGTCAGTAAGGCTTACAATGGTCTCGGTCAAATTTTCTCTATGCTTCTCATGCAGACGGGAGGACTTGGGCTCGTCTCTCTTATAGCCTTTAGCACCTATACCCTGAAAAATAAATTAGGACTGAGTGATCAAGATCTCCTTCAATCCGCACTTAGTAGGGATAACCAAAAAGATTTGAAAGCTTATCTTTTCAATGTATATAAAATAACTTTTTCTATTGAAGCTTTAGCGACACTAGTAATTATGACTGATTTTATTCCTCGCTTTGGACTTGGTCACGGCATTTTTAACAGTCTATTTCTAGCGGTCTCAGCTTTTGTAACGCTGGTTTTGATAACTTAGGAGCTAACAGTCTACAAGACTATGCGACCAATCCAACAATAAACCTTGCTGTCGCAGGTCTCATCATGTCTGGAAGTTTGGGTTTTGCAGTCTGGATTGATTTGATTCAGTTATTTAAGCGTTATATCAAGAATCGTCCTAGAAACTGGAAATTAGCTTGTAGACCTTTCAGCAATCAAAGCCGTCTTGTGCTTATTAGTACAGGCTGTCTCCTCTTAGGAGGAACACTACTTGCTTGGTTACTGGAAATGGATAACTCTAAGACAATCGGTACTCTCAATGTCTGGCAACAACTTCTGGTGAGTTTCTTTCAGACTGTAACCATGCGTACCGCTGGCTTTGCAACTATTTCCTATACCAATGCCGATTTCTCCACAAATCTTCTTTTTATGATTCAAATGATTATTGGGGGTGGTCCTGGAGGAACTGCGGGTGGTATCAAGGTGACAACTGCCACTATCATGTTCCTGCTTTTTAAGTCAGAGCTATCTGGTAACTCGAGCGTTGTTTTTCGAAATCGTATTATATCTAATAAGACTGTTTTACAAGCATTCACAGTTATACTCTTTTTCCTAACAATGCTCTTTGTCGGCTATGTTATTTTGCTGGAGACTAATCCTACGCTATCGCCCCTAGGCCTACTTTTTGAGAGTGTGTCAGCCATTGCTACTGTTGGTGTTTCAATGGATTTGACCCCTAATCTAAATACTCTAGGACGACTCGTTATCATATCTCTGATGTTCATTGGCCGTGTTGGACCTATCACTGTTCTCTTGAGCTTGATGACCAAAAAAGAAAAGCATATCTCTTATGCCCCAACTGATATTTCAGTTGGCTAAACAATTTTATTCATTGACAATATTCTGAAAGGATTTTATATGAAAACACAAATTATTGGGGTCCTCGGTTTGGGAATCTTTGGACAAACCATTGCAACCGAACTCTCCTCTTTTGGACAAGATGTTATTGCCTTAGATAATAACTCTACAACAATTGATTCCCTTGCGGATCAGGTGACTAAGGCCGCTGTTGGTGACATTACTGACATTGACTTTCTACGTTCTGCTGGTATTGATACTTGCGATACGGTCATTATTGCAACTGGAGAACACTTAGAATCTTCTGCACTGGCGCTCCTGCAATGTAAAAAACTTGGCATTACGAATATTATCGCC
>JBKWCO010000018.1:0-14355 GCA_046975465.1 Streptococcus sp.
TATTATGAAACAGATTTCTGATGAATGGGGATTAAATTAAACTAAAAACGACCGTGATGGTCGTTTTTTCTATGTTCAAAAGTAGTCTAACTGACAAACAAACGTTTAATATGTTTTCTCAAGGCAAAATAGAGCTGAATGGTCATGGGAATCCAAATCAAGGGCTCGCATAGGATAACGCCAAGATAGCCCATAGAAGGAATGACCAAAAGAACAAAAAGAATTTTTCCCAAAAGCTCAATGAAACTAGAGGTTAAGGGTGTGAGTTTCTTACCTAGGCCTTGGAGACTATTTCTGAAAATAAAGAGCATCCCCAAAATAGGATAAAAAAGAGACCTAATACGGAGGTAGCGACTGGCATTGTCAATAATAATCGCCTCGTTTGAGCCAGAGATAAGTTCTGCTAGAAATGGACTAGCCATATAGAGGATGGCACAAGCCATTAGGGACCAGGATTATGGAGACGGGCAAGATTGTTTCAGCCTGCTAGAGTACGTTCAAACTGTTTGGCCCCGAAATTTTGCGAGGTAAAAGTCGTGACCCCAGCAGCAAGAGGGGGTCAGAGGAGAACGGCGAAGACATGATGCGTCTTGCTGCCACCTGAGCACTAATGATAAGAGGATTAAAGCCGTTAATGGCATATGTAATTGACAATCCCATAGATGCAATGGAATTCATCAGTCCCATTGCCATACCCTGACCAAAGGTCTAGATAAAGACTTGAATCAAAAACAAAATCAGACTTGCTGGAGTAAGCCCACCCGTTTCTTGATGTAGAATAGACAGAGGATAGCTGAAAGCCCTTGTGAGATAATCGTTGCCAAACCAGCAGACTGAACACCAAGATGGAGCTGGGTGATAAAGAAGAGATCTAAGAGAATATTGACAAAGGCTGAAAAATCAGAAAATAAGGGCAGCTAGACTATACCAACAGCTCTTAAAAGCCCAGCGCAAAGATTATAGCCTTAGTAACGCCCACACGGAAACAATCATGGAAATGTATTGATGGGATTGGTTGATAATCGATTTAGGAGTTCCTAAAAGCTCAATGGGGGTAGAGACCAAAATGTCTAGCAGCATAACTGAGATACTCAATCCAAGAGCAATAACAAATGTAGCCGCAACAGATTGACCAAGTTTTCTAAAGTCTTGCGCCCATAGTAACGTGCGATAACAACACCCATACCATTACCGAGTCCAAGGGCAAATCCGATAACCAAATCAAAGATAGCAGTAGAAGCACCTACAGCCGCCAAAGCATCGGACCAGAAAACGCCCACAATCATAACATCAGCTGTATTGTAAGTTGTTGGAAAATATTGGACACAAGATAGGCAAGACAAAGATTAAAGAGACCTCAAATAGGGCCTCGCAACAAGTCAACAGACGAATTTTCATAGAACTATTATAACAAGATAGCAAATTGGACAATCGAAAAAGCCATCCTAGGATGACTTTTTCATAGCCTTTAGGAAGCGACTGAGCTTTGTGACATATGATATATGGCCGCAATCATCGGAAGTTGTAAGTAAATATAAGGCAGGGTGTACTGACTCTTAGTCTCTGAAATCAGATGAAGAGGATGCCTCCAAGAGATAAGGAAGGCATAAAGTCTATTGTTGCCCCATCTCCCATTCGTTTATAGGCAAAGGCATAATGAACACACCGCCCAAGTAGAGGACTAAGGTAACCTTGCATATAGGTTACGAAAAGAGATGTAGGGTTCCATCATGATAAATAGAAGTCGCAAGCGATTCCACAAGGGTTATACTTGTCTTTACTAGGCCCATTCAGATGGATTGAAAACTCCCTTCAGTCAGGAACTGATAAATTTAGTGCTGAAGAACCAACTCGCCATCTGGATGTTCTAAGAAATATTGCACCCGCTTATCAAAAGGTGATTTGCACTTTTCTCAGTCTTATCAATATTTCCCTTTTTCTTGGTATAGATTTTTCTAACATAGCCGGTGTACCAGCCTGGCATACGTTTTGAGTCTGGCTCATCCTGCAAGCCCATGGCAACCAAGCGATTTGAGGTGTTCCAGAAATTTTTGATGGGTAGTTATTTCATAATAGCAGTTGTCGCCTTATGCATAGTCATTGGAAAAGCGAAAAGGCTAGTATCAACAGTAAATAAGTGTAGCGCTTTTCTCTAATATCAACAGTATTAGAATACCAGTTAATGCAAGTATAAGAATAATATTATTACTTCGCACCCAGTAAGCCAAGGTTAGCATGATTACCGAAACTATAGCATTTCTAGCCTTACCATGCCTCAAATAGCGTAAGAAAATAGAATAGCAAGCAGAAAGAACAAATATACATTAGCCCGTAAGCGGCATAATGTTGAAAACTAGAGGTAAAAACCAAAACTCATGATGACAGCAAACGACTGCTAGAGCTCTGTTAAAAAGCACCTCTGCGATTTTCAAGTAGCATAGTTCATCCCAATGACCATAGCCAGATTGAGTACATAGAAAACCGAGATAACTGGTAGAGGAATCAGGTAAAGAATAAGTCTTTCAAAGCTAAGCATACCTAACTGGTGGGGATAACGGTAGAAGTAGGCTCCCGGTTTAATCAGGGAGAAGTTGTCAGCATTGAACTGGACCGCTCCTTTAAAGACAGTCCCTGCATCGTCTCGACCAGCAAAACTCGTCAGAAAAATCAAAAGTAGGCCAAAAATCATAAAGCAAACGGAAAAAAAGATGAAAATCTGCTTTGTTGTCAGTTCCTTTAAGATCTTGGGCCAGAGAAGGGTCAAAAGCAGAATGGCCCCACCTGAAACATAAACATACCAAGGAACGCTACTAATCTCTGCCCACTCAAAGTATCCCGTCATCATGGTCGTGCGAATGAACAAAGTAGTCACAAATAATAGTCCAAAGACTAAGAGCCCCACATAGCGCCCTAACCATTCTAAAACAGAACTCGTATATGACATAAGAGCCTTCATCCTGAAAGTCTCCTTTAATATAGGTAATTACCCTTATAGTTTACATAGTCCTTAGAAAAATGTCACCAAAATCAGAAAAAATAGGGGTGCTTACAAGAAATATAACAGTTTTGCTTAAGATTAGTAATAGTCAGCGTTTAATGAAAAAGACCGAATACCGGTCTTGATTTTGAAGGTAAAACTTGATAAATGCTGGCTCCAAATATCTTCTAGTGCTTTTAATTGAAATAAACTTAGCTTTCTTTAAAAGGGATGCCAGTCTTATTTAAACAGAAACAGCACTTAAAATTTTATTCTTGTCAATGGCTGGCATTAGAGTTGTCTAAAGCCCGAATGCTTCTAAAAATGAATACAATCTCTTGCGATCTCAAGTCCCTTGGGATTGTTTGTCGTAAAAGTTCATGGCTTGATAAAACTTAAAATAAATTTTTCAGTATAGAGATAGTTGTAAGAAGGGGATTTAAGGATGTTTTCTAATTCAGCGATTAATTTATTGGCGTCCTGAAATAGGCCTTTCTAGAAAAATAACCAATCATATGAATCAAAATAGCTATATCTTCTTTTGAGGATAGAAAACTTTTTTATTATTAGCCATAGCATCTAAAATCTTGTCAGAACGATACTTGACCATTTCATATGGGCAATCAGCTAATATATAGCTAAGTACTGAATACTCAAAAATCCCCCATGTATCAATACGATTTAAATAGTTTAAACAATTTCTAATTCGTCATCCGTAAGTTTGGAGGTTAGGCTCAGTGTTTGAAATAACTTTGGTAGATAGTTTATAGACAGTTTCGAGAATGGGATTATCTGAATAATCACCTTCAAAAGAAGATTCGACTAATTTAAAGCCATCAATAATGACCATTGTTAATCTTGACTAAAATTTCGTCCGATAAAGACAGTTCTTTTAAGATAGACTCCCCATTGTAGTAGCGGAAGAAGTCATTCCAAATGGCCCCTATACGAATGAGGAGACGGCCAAAGTTATTAAGATAATACCAGATTTTCCAGCTCAAAACCCCAATTTGAGGAAATAATATTCCCAGCAGCTTCTTTTAAACTGTATCCCCGATCTAAACGCAATGCCTGAAGGCTTACCATAGCAAGAACGTTTTCCATAACTTAAATTTCCTTTTAAATCTTCTAAGTCTATTATATACCAAATCTGCAATTATTAATAAGGAAAAATATTTTCAAAAAAATATATATTCTAGAATCCAACAATATGAAAATATTTTGCTTTTACGTTTGATTCTGAGGAATTAGATAATAATCTAAAAGTTTAAAAGTATTTGCTATGAATTATTTGATAATATCAGTATACTCTAACGAAAGCTATTGTCACAATATATCATAACTTCATTTTGGTGAACAATGAGGTGAAGAGTTCTGAGATAATCTGTCTTCACCTCAATCTGTCATTAGGAGAAATTATTATGGAAAAGCAAGAATGGTTTGAGTACTGAAGCTGTCAATGGTAGAAAGCCCACTCTGAAGAATTCAGTAAAACCAAGGCATCAGGATTTTTGAAAAAAGAAAGAATCAGAAAAGAGGAAAAACCAACGCATCCTCAACAAGAGATGCCTCAATCTCAAAACAAGTAAGAGAAAACTGGGTGAAGAATTTTGAATTAAATGTGGACGTAGCCTAGCTTGAAGAGTTTTGAAGGAGTTGAAACTGAAACAGCAACTACAATTCCTGTACATCAGACTGTAAGTACTCAACCTATCAATACAGGCCTTAATCAGCCAAACTCTAGTTTTGGTCCTCAAGTTAATCAGTCCATTGCCAACAACCAATCCCAAAGTGATGTCAATTCAATCCACAAATGAACCATCAGCAGTGGGCCAATATCACCTTCACAAGATACACCTCAATGTCTGGGGCAAATAAATCTTATTTTACAAAGCCATCAAATCCTTATTCTCAGACTAACTATACTAATGCAGGACACAGCACCTCTAAATACTTATGCAGACGGACTCATTCTGGTCTAATATCACCACAAACATAAGTCTTTGTTGGCTCTATGCTGATTGCCAATCTCTTTGTCTTTTACGGTTTGAAACCAGCAGGGTACAATGCTAACGGTTATATCTATGAATCAGAAGTGTTTTTCTACCACAAAATACAGTACTGACTATTATGGTCCACAGTTTCGACACGACTAGAGAATTTATAAACAGATCAATAAAAATGTCGCAAATGAGCGTTATAAAAATTTATTGCCAATGGGGATTTCTGTTTTGTTATAGGGAGTCGCTGCCTTGTGTTGCATGAGGATCAAGACTTCAAAACAGAGTTTATGTGACTTATCTCAAGAAAGGGAGAAATAAATGTACTACGAAACTTGGATTGGAATGATAGTGTTTTGGTGCTTTTTCCTCTTTTCTATTTTTATGCGGTTAGACAACAGATACACTATTTAAGAATGCTGATTGAGAAGGGAGTCATTAAACAACGTGATTCACAATTATTCATGCAACAAGCCATTCTTTTTATTCAAGAAAATCACATCCTTAATGCAATTCTGAGAAATTAGTTGAGAAGCCCTTTGTCCTACCCAAACACCTGGCGGTCCCTAAAAACGCACAAAGTTGAGCAAAATTTTATTCTGACCTATTATTATCACCGTTAAATACATGGGTAAAGCTATTTTCTCGTTTAAAAGTTTGGGTGAATATAATGGTGAATACGTCTATCAATTTTCGTTGGAAACGTTGAAGAAACAAGCTTTAAAGAGACAGAGTTTGTTTACATTTCATATTGACTCGTATAGAAACTATTTTAAAGCAATTAGATGATAATGTTGAGGTCGACGTGGTAATCGACTATACATCTTCAAGAAAGTAGGATAATATGGAAATTTCATTTTTTTAATTTTTGTAGCTATAGTAGGTATTTATTTTGTAATACACTTGATAGAGGTTGGTGTTTTCAAAGTTAAGATAGTATTGAAGACAGTATGATAAATGCCACTGTACATCGTAAACAAGAGGAGCAGCACACACCGACAGACGAAAAACTTTAAGGTAGTTGATTATAAGAGGACTCGTCATGAAGATAGGGTAGGCTTGTTGACAATAGACGAAGGTAAATAAACGATTAGAATAGACATGGTATAATTGAAAATTTAGAAGGTTATTTTAGTGTTATGAGTAAAAGAGATGATTGGATTGATTATTTGAACTCCTTCATGGGCGAAAGCCAATGCTGATGAGTATCTTGAAGCAAAAATGCTGGTAAATTTGATAGTAGTCAGATAATACAGTTCAAAGCGTTCAAGAGCAAAGTTCTCCTCAAGAGGCTCCAAGCGTAGAGCAGTATGATAGCAGACATCTGATTTTAACGATCGGTTTGCATCAGAACACTTGCATGAGCAAACAAACATAGTAGGAGAAGGTCTAACTGATTATCAGGAAGCAGCAACTCCAAACTATTATAATACGCAGACAAACATGGGAGGAGAAGATCCTAGTCCTAAACAAGATTATGGAGATGCAATTCCCAATTATTACAATACTTCGCAAGATCAATATGCCTCCCCTTTCTCGTTGATCAACGTGGACAAGAAGATTACCTTGGGAGAGCACTTGCTGATTATTTCAGAGGTTACTGGTCTTTTAATGGCTTTACGTCCCGAAAAGGTTATTGGTCATCATTCTTTAATTTAGTGGCTTGGGAAGTTTTTACGCTATTCTCAGCTTCTTACTCATAAGTAAGACTAATGTTTACCTGCTTGATTATTTGTTTTTAATCCCTTATTAGGTCTTTCAATTTATAGTATTCTTTGGTTACCTTATTTGGTTTTAATATTGCCAGGATTGACATTAAACGAGAAGACTGAGGGATGCAGGGTTACGGGACGAGGAATTTTGTACTATCTCTTTGCTTTGGTTCCTTTGTAAATATTATTAGTTCAATTTTTTCACTCTGCGCTTTGTCAGAGTCAGATCATTTCCTTCAAATGGTGAGTCATTCTTCTATAGAAATCGTGCTCAGTCACCAGCACTGCCTAATTTAGAATTCCTAAAAGAAAATCATTGGGAGGCTTTTGAGGTTGTTTAATCTTTTAGGGATTGTTATGCCTCTCATTTTGGTACTTAATGTCAATAATTTCAATAACAACAATGACTATTCTCATGGCAGCTCTTACTATGATGGCCAAACAGTTGATTTGTCACAATACGAAGTTAGTTTGAACGTTGATGGTGAAAATGGCTCGAGGTTGCCAGTGTACATATCGATGCGACCCCAAGTGTATCAAGTAGTAGCAGTGAGATAAAGAAATTTTTAGAAAATCCCCAAATTACCGTTTCTAAGAAACTGGACTCTCAGATGGGGACACTGTTGATGTTGAGATAACTTTAGATGAAGACAAGGCCAGCGAATTGGGCTTAACTGTTACAGGACTTCCTATCATTATTTCGTTGTCTCAAATTTAGGCTTGAGTAGGCGTACAGTCCTCATCAATAATTTACAACTCTCATCTAAAATCTTAGTGAGCAAGATACCAAGAAGAATATCGAGACCTTTATGACTAACTTGAAGTGACATCAATCGTACCATTAAAGAATCATCAGATATGTTTATCATACTTTGAGTCTAAAGATAACGCTACTTATAAGAGTATTGACATTACTTGCAAAATCCTGACCACTATGATCACTTTGAATCAAAGACTGATAATATCTATGACATTAAAGAAAATGGTGATCAGGTAACCTTTTTTATAGATTTACGACGACGACTTACTTTACAGACGGTGGCTCCGCAACCTCATCAAAAACCCGTCATTATGTTTGTAAAAGCACGGTTCGTCATTCATATCATTAGCTTTGATAACCTTTAATACGAGAACATATCAGGAAATCCTATGAAAAAGAAATTGTTTAATGGGTTAGTGGCAAGTCTTATCCTTTTTTAACAGTTCAACCACTTGCTTCCCCTTTATATCCCCAAATGGTCTTGTTTTTGCTAATAACATCACAAAATCAGAGACTCCTCTTCCCAAAATCACTAATCTAACTGCTTATCCAATAAGAATACGCAAATAGATAGTAAGAAAGAAAAAAATCTTGTTCTGACACGCCTTTGATGTCACTAGGTTCTTCCCTATCCTCATCGGAAAAAGCGATACCAAGCGACTGTTGGGTGATACCAATATCGCTGAAGACCATGATAACTGATGGTAAGAATTGCCAAATACTTGACGATGTTGATACCAATTCCAAGGTTTATTCAAGTGCTTATATTAAACCATTATCGAAGGTTCTGGTGTTCAGGTTGAGATTGCACCAACAAAAATTACCAAAGTTTCTCAACAACATATCAAAATGCAGCCATTACATCTGGCGTATCTGATGTTCTTATCCGCATTGCTTCAGTTAATGAAGGTGGGGAGGGAGCCTTAGCTGGTGTCTATGCTCTGCTTGACAAGGTTGGCTTTTCGGTAGACAAAAAAACACAAAACCAGTCAAGATGAAATTGGTCTTATTGATAAAATCAAAGAAGAATCACCTCTCAGACGATGATGCCAATAAATTTTTAGCCGACTCAAGAAGCAGATTATTAAAGAAGGTCACTGACAAAGAAAAGATTGACGATAGTTGGTTACAAGATATATTAAAGAAGGCCTGGACGGCTATGGCATAACACTAAGTGATGGCTTAAAATCAATATCATTACCTGTTGAAGAATTTTCTTATACAGATACCGCAAATCAACAAAGTGTGAATCAATTAGATCAAAGTTTGCTGACCTCTGATTGGTCAGAAGTCTTGTCTAAGTTGGACAAAGTCTTAAGTAGGGATGAGATTCTTGCCCTAGACAAACAGGACTATAGGAAAAAATGGCTATCATGAAATCATGGCGCTCTATATAATAAACTTTTAAAAGCTATCCAGGAAGAGGACTTGAAGCAAGTTAAACTTATCTATACTAATAATTTTGCGGTTGAACACTCTTGGAATACCATAACAATAAAGAAAAGGAAGCTTTAAACTATATTCGATGCTTTGCTATTTCATCGCATCGACGGAAGATAGTAAGCTCGGAGATGCCCTACAATCGGATGATAAACCAACGGTTGGTCTCTGATAACACTAAAGATAACTCTTGCAACAAGTCTGAAACGTTATCAGAATATCGGTCAGAATCTAGCCTGCAAAAATTGCTCATCGTACGCTATTGCAACGGGCTACTCTTATGAGGCCTTCCTTTACAAGGTTATAAGACAAGAAGGGTGTTATCAAACTAACGATTGTTTGTCCTTGTTTGAAAATGATTGCCAACTCTATGTGGTTTATAACCTTAAACAGGTGTCTGTCTCTGAAAGATGGAAAAGATTCAACCAGAACGAAACTTTATGATTTTAAAAAGGCTTATGATGTTGATCTTGAAGACAAACACCAGCCCCTAGTGGATGACCTTGAAAACTTTAAACTTTCAAAAGGATTCAATATCTTAAAGGAACTAACATAAACGAAACGGCTCATTCGGCGCACAAGGAAATCGTGAAGGATTATGTCTTAAAAATCAGTGATCCCAATACCAACAAGGCTCAGGTGTCGATTACGATCCCAATAGTCCTAAAAATCAAAATAATAACAAGGTTAACTATTTGGTAACTGACCTGAATGATGATGGCGTTGATGAATTACTGATTGGTAGTCAAGATAACTACGTCTACGTCGTCTACACATTTGACGGTAAGAATTAATCTCTTTTAATAAGAATTCGTTCGGTCTCCGACCTGGTCTTACTATTTTAAAGACGGAACCTTGTTCACTGGGTTCAGTGCCTATATTTCATCTGAAATGACTTACCGTATCAATTATTCACGAACGGGACTAGATAAGCTTCTTGATTATACTGTTTATTCCCAAGCGAATCAACGAAAGTTTCTGAGGTGACATATAGTGCTGACGGTCATAGTTATGACGAAGATGAATTTAATCAATATGGGGCTTTCAAACCATATGTGATTCAAGAGTCCGATGGAGACACGGAGCCTGCTGAGAAAGCAGACTTCCAATTGATAGAGGCCCACTTAAAGAAACCACACCTTCTTCAGATAAATAAAAACAAGGGCTTAAGTCTGTCACCTTAAGGCAATGCCTTGAAATAAATATTTGTCACTCATAAGCACAAAAATGTCCTTAATGTGTGACTGCAAACCTAAATTGAGATAGGATGATTGATTCTGTCTCACTCTTTTGATGTAATGTTTAACAACTTGCCTTGGACAAGAATAATAAAAAACCACCAGATAGTTGAACTGGTGGTAGTGAGACGAACAATTTACTTCATCCGCATGCTATCGATTTTTCTTCAGTCGGTGTGACACGTAAGGTCTTTGTCCAGTATGTTACAAATCAGGTTTACCGGCGTTGGTTTATTGCTTCTTCACATCAATCATATCCACTTGAACCAAGTTTGAAAGACGAGCCTTAGAATAGTAGGCTGCCAATTCAGCCGCATCAGTTTTGACCTCGTCGGTTGGATTAAGATTGTCCTTGATAACCACGTGACTCCCTGGAATATCCTTGGCGTGGAACCAGAGCTCACCTTTTTTAGCCATCTTGAAGGTCAACTCCTCATTTTGCAGGTTGTTACGACCAACCATGATAATGGTCTTACCATCAGAAGCTAGATACTGTTCAGGTTTCTTACGTTTGTGGCGCTTGTCAGTTGAACGACGCTTCATAAAGCCAGCCTGAACAAGCTCCTCACGAATATCCTCGATTTCATCCATGTTGGCTTGAGAAAGACTGAATTCGACACTTTCCAAATAATCAATGGTCTGCTTGGTTTCCTCAATCAATCCAGTCAAGTGCTTAACAGCTTCCTTGAGTTTCTGGTATTTCTTGAAGTAACGTTGCGCATTTTGGTTAGGAGTCAGAGCCACATTTAGAGGAATAGTAATCTTTTCGCCAGTGTAGTAGTTGTCTAGCTCGACACTATCCTTGTCATTTGGCACCATGCTGAGATAGGTGGTCAACAGTTCCCTTTTGACGGAACTCCTCAGCATTTTCAGTCGCCGCAAGCTCTTTTTCCTGTTTAACAAGTTTCTTCTTGTTTTCCAGTTCATTTTGCACACGATGGATCAAATCACTAGCTTGTTGAGCCACACGGTCACGCGCCGCCTTTTCCAAATAGTAGTAGTCCAAAAGCGCTGACAAGGTTTCAAACTCAGGTTGGTACTGACTATCAGAGAATCTTACAGCTGAAAATGCTCTTGCCGTTAAGTTTGGCTCTACTTCACGATTGAAGAAGGCACGGAAATTCTTGAGCTTATCAGTCTCAAGTAAAGCTGATAATTCATTTGCCGTGTCACGCCCCAATCCTTGGAAAAGTTTTGAAGGTTTCTAGCCAAACAAATCCTCCGTCTGCAAGATTTTAAAGAGCTTTTCATCTGGAAGGTCGAAAGGGTTCTTAGCGTCTGTCTTAGGCGGTGCGATGTAGGTTGATCCTGGCAGAATAGTACGGTAACTATTTTGGGAGAAACCGACATGCTTGATAGACTCGATGATTTTGCTCTCGTTTTTGTCAATCAGGATAATGTTGGAGTGTTTCCCCATGATTTCCATAACTAGAGTAACCTTAACGCTGTCACCGATTTCGTTTTTGTTTGATACGGAAATCTCCAGAACACGGTCATTTTCTACCTGCTGGATATCCTCGATAACTGCTCCCTGAAGGTATTTCCTCATAATCATGGTATAGGTGTTTGGATTCTGTGGATTTGGCAAGTCAGCCTTGGTCGTTTGAATACGTCCAAAAACAGGGTGAGCTGAAAGCAGAAGCTTGTAATTCTGACGATTGTTACGAATGGTCAGGACCAACTCACGCTCAAAAGGCTGATTAACCTTCTGGATACGCCCGTAGAGCACTTGCTCACGCAACTCAGTCGTCATATGATGAAGAAAAAAGCCGTCAAAAGACATGATGTACTTCCTTTCTTGTTATTGATAATAATTGTTTTATTTTAAAAATAAAATTTTCTGTGAGACTTTCCTTAGGTGTTGGCGGACGTCAGCGAACTTTTACAAAGTTCCATGACTAATTAAGATACAAAGGGCGTCTGCGGATAAAGTCAAAATAGGAAGTTTGACGCAGAATCTTTAGATTCTAGGTGAACTTGTCTTTGACACAATTCGCAGCCCGTGTTCAATTGTTTTTGAGCCCCTTCGCTTTTTCATTTTTAGGCTCAGGCTAAAACAGTTCCCCGAACTGTTTTACTCTGTTCCGAGCGCCTGAAACCTTTAGTTTCAGGCGCTTAACACGGCGGAAAGTCTCGGTTAATTGCTCGCTCTGCTCTCCAAAAAAGTTATTTCGAAAATTTGCAGAGCTTATTAGCTTAGTTAGATATTTTTAAACAATTTGAATACGTTATGAACGTAAATATTGCCTAACCATTATAGCATAAAGGTAGAAATGCTGGGAAGGAATGACGTATTAAAACTAATTATTTTAATGTCGTATAAACTATCATAAAAATTGTATGACATAAAGAGTTAAAAATCATATCAAATTTCTTCAAATATTCTTTTGAATTTATGTTCTAGTTATGGTATCATTTAATATGCTGAAAATTAAAGGAGCATTAAATGAACGATATAAAAAAGATTAGCAATGCGACTAATTTAAAATACCTAGCTGTTGCACTTATGTTTTTGGACCAAATCTATCAGATGTTCGGGAGTATGGGGGCACCTATATGGTTGACGATGTTGGGACGCCTGGCTTTCCCGATTTTCCTTTCTTGCTGCTGATAGTTTTCACTACACACACGATCGTATGGCTTTTCTCAGGCGTCTGCTTTACATGAGTTGGTTTATGATCATTGGCAACGCCATCATTGGTAGTATTTTTCATAATGGTAGTATCGGTTTAACCAACAATGCCTTTTCAACCTTCTTTATTACTGGGATTTTTATTTGTTCTTGGGATTTGTTGGCTAAGGGGCTTCGCGATAAATCGAACAAGGAGTTGATTCAAGGGATTGGTGTCTTTCTCCTGCCGATTCTTTCGTCTATTCCAGTTGCTGTACTAGAGGGATTTTGAAACACCTAATGGAAATCCATTTGTGGCCCATAGTGTGGCTTTTCTCTTGTCACTGGTTCCAAGCGTTATCATGGTTGAGGGTGGCTTTGTTATGGTTATCCTTGGTTTGCTCTTCTATATTTTCCGTACCAATCGCATGGCTCAAATCATTGTCTTGGCTGTTATTTCAGTGGTTGCCCATCTTTTGACCCGACAGGCGTTCAGTGGATGATGGTTTTGCTGCAATTCCTATGTATTTCTATAATGGTGAGCGTGGTAGTGGTAACAAGAATTTCTTCTATATTTTCTATCCAGCCCATATTTATCTCTTGTGGATCCTAGCAAGTTTGTTTAGATAAAATGACAAAGACAGTCCATGTGCTGTCTTTTTTCGTGCTCAAGAGCCATTTTTATGGTTTGTTTCCTGCTTCTAAAACTGCTATAATTTAAGGCGTAATAGAATCAAGTGATAACTAATTTGGAGGTATATCATGACAAAAGTAGCAGTAGTATTTGCAGAAGGCTTTGAAGAAATTGAAGCCTTGAGCCCAGTGGATGTCTTCCGTCGAGCAGATTTGACTGTAGCATGCTTGGACTTGAAAGTGCGTCAGTGACTGGCTCACATGGGATTCAAGTTGCGATGGATGGCGTATTTGATGGTAATCTTGATGCGTATGATTTGGTGGTTCTCCCTGGAGGAATGCCTGGTTCCACTAACTTGCATGATCACGAAGGCTTGATTGTTTCTCCAAGCAAGAACAAAGCAGGAAAATATATTGCTGCTATTGCGCCGCACCGATTGTTTTGAACCGTGCAGGCTTGCTTGAAGGTCGTAAATTCACTTGTTTCCCAGGTGTTGAGGACCAAATTGCATCTGGCGAGCATCAAACTGACTTGGTGGTTGTTGATGGCAATATTGTCACTAGCCGTGGTGCCGGAACAGCCCTAGCCTTTGCCTATGCCTTGGTTGATTTGTTGGGTGGCGATGGTCAACAGTTGGCTCATACTATGGTTTACGACAGATTGTTCCAATAATCTTATTTTAAGACTGTTATCCAATATTCTTAACACCTATTGTTAGGAATATTGACAATTTATGTTACTCTATGAGATGATTGAGAACGTATCAAACAGAGGGCCTAGTTATAGGCTGGAGAGACCTTAGCTTAGTTTTTAGAGCTTTGGTTTTTTCTTTTCTCCTTTGACATCCGTCTTGAAAACGGTTATAATAATCACAAAATAACCTTTAAATGAGTCCAGAGAGGCTTGAAAGGTCGGACAGGTGAAAAAACAGGGTTCTCCTGTGATTTTTTGTGCGACCTTGCCATGTGGCGAGGTTTTTTTGA
>JBKWCO010000019.1:0-13837 GCA_046975465.1 Streptococcus sp.
TTCCAGGTATTTCCAACTTCGATATGAGTAACTGACAATACTGCTGATTCAAAGGGCGATACCGTACGAGCAACAATCTGTTGTAAATTGTTGATGATGGTCGTAGTGACCAAGACCGTATCCACACCCAAATCAGGACGGGCAGCATGGGACGAAACACCTTTAACATCAACCCTAAACTGCTCCACACCTGCCATGATAGCTCCCGAACGAAGACCAATCTGACCAGGTTTCAAGTGAGGATTATTGTGATAACCGATGATAGCTGACACACCGTCAAGACCACCCGCTTCAATGACCTGATAGGCCCCTTGGAAATTCTCCTCAGCTGGTTGGAAAATCAAGCGAACTGTCCCTTTCAGCTCCGCTTCTCTTTCTTTTAAAATCTGTGCTGCTCCAAGGAGAGGTTTGGTGAAAATCATGACCACATGCGTGCATGGCTCCATTTTCACTGGCATAAGAAAGTCCAGTATTTTCCTGAATTGGAAGCGCATCGATATCAGCACGTAAAGCAATAATCGGGTGGCTGACCCAATTTCAGCAATCAGTCCTGTCTTTAAAGGATAATTTAAAGGTTCAATACCTAATTTTCTCAAATACCCTTTCAAAAAATGGTTGTCTCGTGTTCATCTTCAGAAACTTCTGGATGTTGATGAATTTGCTGACGTGTCTTTGCTAAATCCTCGTAAAATACATCTGTCATAATAGACCTCTCTTTCACTGTCCTAAAACAGTACATGAAGTTGCGCTAACTAAGCTTGCCGATTAAATTACTTATCATACCACTCTATTGACCAAATGAATAGTTAAAACTACTTATGGGATGCCATAACTATTCCTTATAGCTAGCACTTCCACCGTAACATAACCCAAATAACCAAAACTAAAATGGCTCAGTTTAAATACCTTTTAAGATGCTCTTTTCCTCCTCGGTCAATGGACGATAGCTTCCCCTTGGTAACTTTTCGTCCAAGACAAAATCTCCAAAGGAAATACGTTTGAGGTAGGTCACCTTGACCCCATAAGCCAAGAACACTTTTTCACTTGATGAAACTTTCCTTCTGAAATCGTGATTTGAGCACAACTCTTGTCACTCGCAAAACTTAGAATTTCTAGCCGAGCAGATTTACAAACAGTACCATCCTCAAAGACAACACCTGACTTAAAAAATTCAGGTGCATCAGGCCCAAGAACATCATTGACCTCAACATAATAAGTCTTAGCCACATGATAGCGGGGGTGAAGCATGGCAAAGCCCAGAGGCCCATTGTTAGTAATCAGCACCAAACCCTCCGTATCTCTATCCAATCGGCCCACAGGATAGAGACCGTCTCGCTGATCTTCAGGCTTAATCAAATCAATGACTGTTTGGTGTTTCTTGTCCTTTCGAGCTGACACTACACCTGCTGGCTTATTCATGAGATAGTAAACTTCTGGCGTATGCTCCAGTTCCTTACCAGAAACCGTGATGGTTTGAAGACTAGCATCCACATTAAGATTATCTCTCTATCCGCCAAGACACCATCTACATAAACTTGACGACTACGAATGAGCTTCTTAACCTGATTGCGGGAACCATAGCCTGCCTGTCCTAATAATTTATCTAAACGCATAGCCTTATTGTACCATGGATAAGTATAGTCTAATAGTCTAAAAAAGCCTACCTAAGAAGGTAGACTCATGTTACTAAAAATTACACATCCACATGGAAGACCTGTCCAACCACATAGGTCACGAGCATAGTCAAGAGTCCTACGGTCAAATTACGCAACATAGCTTGTTTAATAGGTGCTTTTCCGAGCTTGGCACTGATATAACCAGTCAAGAGCAAGGTAAGGGCAACCACGACCACTGTTACAGGAATACGGTAAGGCTCAGGGAACAGCATAATAGCTAGGGCTGGTGGCAAGGAACCAACTGAAAAGGCCAGGAAACTAGAGACAGCAGCATGCCATGGATTCGTAATTTCATCTAAATCCACCCCATATTTTTCCTCAACTAAGACCTTAATCGGATTCTTATTGAAAGCTTGATTAACCTTAACTTCAGCTGCCGTTTCACAATCCCCCTGACTGAGGAAGGTTTGATACAAACTCTCTCTAGCTGCCTCAGGAGAGCGGTCCAAGAGGGCTTGTTCCTTAGCGATAGCAGCTTCTTCAGTATCTTTTTGCGTTGACACACTGACATATTCGCCACCTGCCATCGAAAAGGCACCTGCAAAAATGGCTGACAAAGCAGAAATCAAGATGAACCAGATGTTTGATGTCGCACTGGCCACACCGATAACCACTCCCGCAATGGAAATAATACCATCATTGGCACCCAAAACACCAGCTCTCAAAATATTTAAACGTTCTGCAAAATTCTTATCTTCCAATTCTCTTACTCCTTATTTAGAATGATTCTAAAAAGTATTATAGCAGTTATTTATAATGATAACAAATAAGAAGTTTGAAAAAGCCGAGATTTCTCTCAGCTTCTTCACTCCTTAAACTTAGGCAGGTGTTACATCCAAGCTTTCACCAATTGCCGCAAGACGTGCAACAACTTCTTCTTGGCTCAAACCATTTTCAGTGACATAACGGTTACGTGGGTGAACACGGCATTCGTGTGAGCAGCCACGAAGGTACTTGTCTTCATTTTCCTCTGAAGCAAGGATACGACGATTACAGAATGGGTTACCGCAGTTGACATAGCGTTCGCAAGGTGTGCCATCGAACCAGTCCTTACCGACAACGACAGGATCTACATGGTTGATATCAACGGCAATACGCTCATCAAAGACATACAACTTACCATCCCAAAGTTCCCCTTGAACCTCTGGGTCTTTTCCGTAAGTCACGATACCACCATGCAATTGGCCAACATCTTTATAGCCTTCACGGACCAACCAACCTGAGAATTTCTCACAGCGGACACCACCAGTACAGTAAACAACCACGCGCTTATCCATGAACTCTTCTTTATGATCGCGGACCCATTGTGGCAATTCACGGAAGTTGCGAATGTCAGGACGAATGGCTCCACGGAAGTGACCAAGGTCATACTCATAGTCGTTACGTGTATCAAGGACAACAGTATCCTCATCTAAAAGAGCGTCTTTAAACTCTTTTGGTGACAAGTAAGCACCTGTAGTTTCAAGTGGATTAATGTCGCTATCAAAGTTGTCATCCTCTAAACCAAGGTGGACGATTTCCTTCTTGTAACGAACAAACATCTTCTTGAAGGCTTGCTCTTCTTCCTCATCAATCTTGAACCAGAGGTCCTCCATCCCTGGAAGGCTGTGAACGTAGTCCATGTATTTTTGAGTGGTTTCATAGTCACCAGAAACCGTTCCATTAATTCCCTCGTCAGCGACTAAGATACGTCCTTTCAAACCGATTGACTTACAGAAAGCCTAGTGATCAGCCGCAAATTGCTCAGCATTTTCGATGGGAAGGTATTTATAATAAAGCAATACTCGAATAGGTTTTGCCATTGTATATCCTCTTTCTTTATGAAATATCTATATCTGTTGTTTGATAGTCAAAGTCAACTTAACTATTATAGCGCTACCAAAGAGGACTAGGCAATTGATTTGTTTGGAGGAGAATTGTCACAAAAGAAAAAGGCTGAGTGCCAGATGCCTCAACCTGAGTTTCGTAAGATTGTTTTCCGACAAGATAGTATTACAACTCTTTCTGTAGTGTCCCTAATATAAGAAACTGTGTAAGAAAAATCCAAAAAATAAGAACTCCTATATCTACAAGCGAAACGGTTCCATGTCTATAAAAGCTAGCTCTAAGAAGATTCGCAGAAGGGACAAATGGAAGTAGATAATAAAGTTGATCTAGCCAATCTGGGAGACGACTTGCCGGATACATGATAGGTGAAAACATAAGACCAATCATTAAAATAAGCTGAGACATTAGCGTTACAATATTTTGGGAAAATATATAAGCAATTGAAAATCCTAGACTAATCATTGTTAGGCAAATAAGCAACATCACAAAAACAGACAAAATTGACAAATTTAATTGTACAGAAAAGCGAAGACAGCCTAATATAAAAGAGAAGAATACACCTGGTAAAATAGCAATTAACCATATACATAGGTCAGCTAAAGAAATTAGAATCCTAGGAATAGGTAAAGCTCGAATATAGTCCACATGACCTTCTGACTTGGCATTGGCTATGACAGGAGATGAAATCGTACAACCAATAGAAATAACTCCCATTAAAACTGATCCAGAGGCAAGATAGTAAGCAGTTGTTGTATCCATCTTACCAATTACCAACGGATACCCAAAAAGAAGTGAAACGGACAAAAGCACTTGAGCTAGTGTGAATAGAATGAATAGATTTTTTTGTCGAAGAAAGTTCCAACGAAGTAAGTAAAAAAATTGAGTCATATCAGTTAACAAGCTCCTCTTTATAGAGATCGGAAATAGATAATGTTTTCATCTTAACCGAAAGGTTTGAAATAATCCCTTTTTCTAGACCTTCCTTGACTTGAATGAGTATTCGGGTTAATTCACTTTCCTCAATTTCCATCTGACAAACACAACCATTGACTATCGTATAATTTTCGAATAGACTTACAAATTCTTTACTAACAAAATTGAAAGTAATTTGATAATGATTTTTATAAGACATTTGGTGCACTGGACCAGATTTTAATAATTTACCATGGTTAAAAAGAGCAAAATTATCCGCATATTTTTCGACCTCTAGTAGATTGTGGGTAACAATGATAATAGTGTGTCCTTTATAAGCCAGCTTTTGTAATAATTGCCACTGTTTCTCACGACGTACAGGATCAACATCGTTGGTTGGTTCGTCAAGAAGCATGATATCAGCAGAGCCAATTAATGCCATCGCAAAAGATGTAAGCCGTTTTAGACCTCCTGAAAGATTCTTCCCTTGTTTATCACGGTATTCTACTATTTCTAGATCTGCTAGAAGGTAATCAATTTCTTTTTGGAGTTCTGAGGTGCTTAACCCTCTCATTCTTCCAATCATCTCTAAATTTTGCTCAACAGTTAACTTGTCAAGTGGTGCATACTGTTGTGACATATAACTCATCATTGTTCGAGCTTGTTTACGGTTATGTATAAAAGAAATATCTCCGTAGTGAACATCTCCCTTATCAGGCTTAATAAAGCCAATCATTTGCTTTAAAAGGGTTGATTTACCAGCACCATTATGTCCTAAAAAAGCTGTGATTTTTGCAGCTTCTATCTCTAAGAAGATATGGTTATTAGCAAAATGTTGTTTATCAAATGATTTTGTTAGATTTTCAATGGTGAGCGTCTCAAAGGTCATAGTTTTATTTCTCCGTATTGAGAAAAGATTTCCCAGCATACTTCATTTTTGATAGGGTTATTGTATAATAACCTTAAGAGAGTCTTATGATTATGTCATAATTGACCATTTTAACGTTATAATTAACATACAGAAATGAGTGAGGAGGTTTTCAATGTTAAAAGTTGCTATTTGTGATGACTCTGATAGAGATGCTAGCCAATTAGAACATTATTTACTTTCTTATGATAAATTTCCTCTAGAAACAAAACTTTATACAAATCCACAAAAACTGTTAAATCAGCTGACGCCAGACATCCACTGTGTCTTTTTGGATATTAATATGCCAGGAATCAATGGAATTGACGTAGCACAGAAGATTAGAAAATTTAATCCTTTCATTCCTATTATTTTTGTGACAAGTTATCGTGATTATATGGAGCAAGTCTTCGAAGTTCAGACTTTTGACTATATCGTAAAACCGATAGAATCTCAAAAGTTAACGAAAGTATTGGATCGTATTTTGCGTTTTTTGGATATAGGCCAAGCACTTTTTACCTTCTCATTTGGTAAACACAATTATTCTGTCCCTTCGAGCGATATTGTATTTTTTGAAAAAGATAAACGTTCAGTATTTATATACACAAAAACAGGTACCTACAAGTCTCTACTAAAAACAAAAGAGATTTTGGAAAAACTCCCTAATTATTTTATTCAAATTCATGCTTCCTATATTTTAAACCCCAAATACATCAAAGACTTTGATTCAAAAACAGTTACTATTTTACTAAATGGGGCTGAAGAACACCTACTCCCAATTAGTAGAAAGTTTCAGTTTTCTTTTAAAGAAAAGTATTACAGATATCTAAGTGAAAGGCATTTTTAATGTTAGTAGGATTACGAATAATCAGTATCTTGTACGATTTATTTCTAGCAAGTATTTTATTTTATAGACCATTCTCTAAAATCAATATGAAAAAAAAGCCTTTAGTAGCCCTTTTTTCATATTGATTTTTCATGGGAACTCGTGTTCCTATTCTCTGAAAGTCGTATTTTTTGGTCAGTAATCTCCTTCTAAACATTTTAGAATACTATCTAATCGGTCTCAATTTTGATTATCCTATTCGCCAGTCTTCCTTTTGGATTCTTTTACAAACTAGTCTAAGTTTGTTAGCAGGGGCTGTCCTAAACCAAGGAATCCAACTAATTTTACCTTTAGGGGAACTATCAAAAAATTTAGAAGCTATTAGTTTGTATCTCGGAATAAGTTTCTTCTTATCTACAGGAATAACTCTTATTTTACGAAAGCTTCTCCTATCCCATCAAAGGCTTCGTATTGCTACTTCTAAGGAAACTGGCTTTATCAGTTTATCGTGCCTCTTTTATCTATTTTCTTTGCTTTTACAATATCTGCCATTCAAGGAGGGGTATTTGGAGCAGATTACCTGTCAATCATTTCTCTCTCATCTCTCATTGTATTGACTCTCTCCTCTCTTTATTTTAATCTGTACCTTGCTCGTCAACAGCAGCAATATTACCAAAATCAATTGGAAAAAGAACAGCTACAGTTTCAAGTTCGAGAAATACAACAATCTCAAGAAGAATATCAACGTCTCCAAAGCCTTCGTCATGACTTAAAATAAACATTTGACTCTTTTATCGCTTTTAGAGAAAATCCTGAAGAGGCAAAAGATTATCTTTATTCATTAACAGATAGTATAGTAGGTGAACAAACTTTCTACTCTAAAAATCAAACTATTAATTTTTACTTAATCAAAAACTACATCATTTAAAAGATGAGATAGAAATGGAAATTGATTGCTTTGTACCACAAGAATTATCTATTCACCCAGATATTTTAGCTGTTATATTAGGAAACTGCCTAGACAATAGTATTGCAGCTTGTCTCAGACTACCAAATAAAGAAAGAAGTTTATCAATTAATATCCGATACTTTCAACAAAATCTTTTTATCAATATTAGAAATAATTTTGATGAGAAAGAAAATCTACTCGTAAATCCCGTCAAAAAGATGGCTGGGGGTTGCGAAATATTGATGCTCTTGTTCAAGAATATCAAGGTAAAATCAAACGCTTTATAAAAGATGGACAATATCAAATAGAGATTTTATTACCAATAAAAATAGGGACTATTCCGACTAAAGAACTTTAGGTAATTGATGAAAAATGAGTAATAATTAGGTAACGTAAATATTTGAGGTCAAAATCTATATTATATTTATTCATTAATAAACAGGTTGAGTAGCATTAGCTCAACCTGTTTTTTTCTATACTCGCATCTTTTTGACTTATGTATTATCTTACAATTTCGCAGCGGCTGCCTCATCTAAGATAAGAGTCACATCTGGATGATTTTGTAGGACACTAGCTGGGACTTCCTCTGTCACAGGACCCTTGACCATCTTGAAAATGGCATCTGCCTTCTTGTCACCATAGGCAAACAAGATAATCTTCTTAGCAACCATAATAGAAGCAATTCCCATCGAAATAGCCTTAGTAGGAACTTGATCACGACTGGCAAAGAAACGGCTATTGGCTTCAATGGTGCTGTCAGTCAAGTCGACCACATGAGTTTGACTATCAAAAGGCGTACCTGGCTCATTAAAACCAATATGCCCATTACTTCCAATTCCTAAGATTTGAAAGTCAATGACATGTTGGGACAAGATATCATCGTAGTCCTTAGCTGCCTGCTCCAAATCTTCAGCCATGCCGTCAGGCAAGAGCTCTCTTTAAATGGTTTAGCATTAAAAGATGTTCTTGCATGAAAGCATGTAGCTCTGCTCATGGTCTGGTGCTAGTCCGACGTATTCATCCAAATTGACACTGTAAAGTTCTGAAAAATCCACATCACTCTCAATCATCTCTTGGTAAGGGCAATGGGGAACTACCTGTAGCCAAGCCCAAAGTTTGAGCACCCGCTGCAAGGCTCTCTTTAAGAAGATCAAAGGCAACTTGGCCTCCCTCAACTTGATTCTTAACTAAAATCTTTTTCATTCTATTCACCTCGATATTGGTATATACCATTTTCTTTATTATCTCTTTTTTTAACCTTTTTGTCAAGCGCTTTCACTCAACTCCTTTAATGACTGTCATCCTATATCGTGCTATAATAAAAAGGCTGAAAATTTTTAAACGAGGAAAGAAATGAATACAAACGATTTTGATTTTGAACTACCAGAGGAACTGATTGCCCAAACCCCATTGGAACAACGTGATGCCTCTAAACTCTTGGTCATTGATCCTGTAACCAAGGAAATGACTGACACCCACTTCGACCACATCATCGATCAGCTTAACCCTGGCGATGCCTTGGTCATGAATAATACACGTGTGCTTCCAGCCCGTCTCTATGGTGAAAAGCCTGATACCCACGGCCATGTGGAATTTCTCCTTTTGAAAAATACCCAAGGGGATCAATGGGAAGTTTTGGCTAAGCCAGCCAAACGCCTTAAAGTAGGTGCTAAAGTAAGTTTTGGTGATGGACGCTTGACTGCCACTGTCACTGAGGAACTGGATCATGGTGGACGAATCGTAGAATTTAGCTACGACGGTATCTTCCTTGAGGTTTTTGAAAGCTTGGGCGAGATGCCATTGCCACCTTATATCCATGAAAAATTGGAAGACCGCGACCGTTACCAAACGGTCTATGCCAAGGAGAATGGCTCTGCCGCTGCTCCAACAGCTGGCCTCCATTTCACTCCTGAATTACTTCAAAAGATTGAAGCTAAAGGCGTAAAATTGGTCTACCTCACCCTCCATGTCGGACTGGGAACCTTCCGACCTGTTTCTGTTGATAATGTTGTCGAACATGAGATGCACTCTGTTTTTTACACTCTCAGCCAAGAAGCTGCCGATACCCTCAATAGCGTCAAAGCTGCTGGAGGGCGCATCATTGCTGTTGGAACAACCTCTATCCGAACACTGGAAACAATCGGCAATAAATACGATGGTCAACTCCAAGCCGACTCAGGATGGACCAATATCTTTATCAAACCAGGCTACCAATTCACAGTCGTAGATGCCTTCTCAACTAACTTCCACCTTCCAAAGTCAACCTTGGTGATGTTGGTCTCAGCCTTTGCTGGTCGTGAATTCGTCCTCGAAGCCTACAAACACGCCGTCCAAGAACGCTACCGCTTCTTCAGTTTCGGAGATGCCATGTTCGTCACACGACGTGCTGAGAAATAAATATTAAAGAATAAGGTTAAAAATGTAAAAGCATTCTTAACCTTATTTTCATTACATTTTCTATGTTATAATACTTGCTAAGGATGGAAAAATGTTACCATTTACAATTAAAAGCACAATGACTAGGGACCTTTACCTTAGATTTTCTTGGAAAATTTTTAGACAACATAAATTTGCAATGGCTTATCTGATTATTATGCCTATTCTGATTCTGATATACTGTGTTGCAAATGGTCTACCAATTTACGGTATTTTCTTAGCATCTCTATTTTGGTTGCTATGTATTACTTGATTAACATGAAAATGAATCGGACCTATAACAAGAATCCTCTAATGCAGAATCTTGAGTCGACTTTTACCTTTGAAGAAGACCATGTTATCGTCACCACAAAGAGAGGACATTAACTCTTAATTATGAAGACATTACTGATATTTATGAAACTAAATACGACATTTTCATGATGACTGGAAAAAACTTTGGTAATCCATTTGTTAAGAAGGATCTTACCGAAGAAGAAATCCAATTTATCAGAAGTTTAAAACATAAAAGTAAATAAAATCCACCAGTTACGAACTGATGGATTTTCTATTTATTTCTCCGCAAACTGACTATTATACAAGTCGTAATAGAAGCCTTTATCTGCAAGGAGGGATTCATGGTTCCCTTGTTCGATGATTTGACCATCTTTAAGGACCAAAATTTTATCTGCTTCTTGGATAGTTGACAGACGGTGGGCAATGACAAAGCTTGTTCGACCTTGCATGAGGGTCTTCATAGCTTTTTGAATCAAGAGTTCCAGACGGGTATCAACCGATGAGGTTGCTTCATCCAAAATCAAGATTTTAGGATCAGCCAAAAGCGCACGCGCAATGGTCAAAAGTTGCTTTTGTCCTAGTGAGATGTTACTTGATTCCTGGTTCATTTCCATGTTGTAACCACCAGGCAAAGTACGGATAAAATGGTCCACATTGGCAGCCTTAGCGGCTTCAACGATTTCTTCGTCAGTCGCCTCAAGATTACCAAAGCGAAGATTTTCCTTGATAGTTCCTTCAAAGAGCCAAGCATCCTGAAGCACCATACCAAATTGTTTACGATAGTCTTGACGTGACAAGTGACGAATATCATGACCATCCACCGAGATAGAACCTGCAGTCACATCATAGAAACGCATGAGGAGGTTGATAATGGTTGATTTTCCGGCACCAGTTGCCGACAATAGCCACCATTTCACCAGGATTAACCTCAAGATTAAAGTCACGAATCAAAGGTTTATCAGCCACATACTGGAAGTCCACATGCTTAAAGCTAACTTGGCCAGTCAAATCTCCCTCTAGCACTTCAGTAGCATCATTAGCCTCGTCTGGTTCATCCATCAGTTGGAAAATACGGTCCAAAGAGGATTTAGCACTCTGCAATTGTCCAGCCAACTGAGTCAAGTTCTGAATAGGTTGGTTAATCTGCCAAACGTACTGAACAAAGGCCTGCATATTACCAATCGTCAAGCGACCAGCCAAAACTTGCAGACCACCCAAAACAGCGACAATTAGATAGGTCAAGTCAGATAAACCGTTAAGAACTGGCATCATGAGTCCTGAAATGAAGTTAGCCTTAAAGCCTACCTTCTGAAGGTCTTCCGTAATTTTCTTAAAGTCGTCCAAGGATCTATCCTCACGGCCAAATAGCTTAAGCACATTGAAGCCGGTCAGATTTTCCTGAACAAAACCATTAAGAGTACCTAAGGCATCAGCTTGTTGTTTAAAGTAGGGCTGAGACTTACTCATGATAAAGCGAGCACCAAAGAAAGTAATGGGAATGGTGATGACAACTATAGCTCCCAATTGAAGATTAAGGTAAAGCACTGTCCCGATAACCAAGGCCAAAGTAAAGACCGCATTAACTACCTGCAAAAGGACTGCTGCAAGGCATTCGAAACTGTCTCGACGTCACTGGTAAAGCGTCCCAAGAGGTCCCCAAATTGATGCTTGTCAAAGTATGACACTGAGGTACGATTGATTTTCTCGGTCATCTCATTTCGCATATCTTGAACCGTTGCTTGCACAGCATTGGTCATGAAATAGTTGGAATAGTAGGCAGCCAACTCATAAATAAGACCACGCAAGAGATAAACAACCAGAACCCAACCAACATAGTAAACGTTAATATGAGCACCTTCGACACCCTTCATGATGGCCAGCGTATTTTTAGTCAACTCGGTAATAGCTAAACCAATGACCACTGGCTCAAGGACACTCATGATAACACTAACAATTTTCAGGAAAATGGCTAGGTAAAGTGGGAAACGATAAGCCTGCAAGTAGGACCAAAGGCGGCCAAAACTTGAGGAATGACTTGTTTTCATTTTATTTTTCTTCATTTTGACCTCCTTCTAGTCTTCCGTAAGACTCTTTTGATTCAATTGTGAATTAGCAATTTCACGGTAAATGTCATTGCTTTCCATAAGCTCTTCGTGACGGCCACGACCAACGATTTCACCCTTATCCAGAACAATAATCTGATCTGCATCCATAATGGTTCCCACACGTTGGGCTACAATCAGGACTGTCGCATCTTGAGTCACTTCTTTTAGACGACGGCGCAAAGTCGCATCAGTCTTGTAGTCCAAGGCAGAGAAGGAATCATCAAAGATATAAAGATCAGGACGTTTAACCACCGCACGTGCAATTGACAAACGCTGCTTCTGTCCACCAGAAAGGTTGCTGCCACCCTCAGCCAAGTGAGAATCATAGCGTTCTTCCTTACTTTCGATAAATTCCTTGGCTTGAGCCACATCCGTAGCTTGATTCAATTCCTCATGGCTGGCATTTTCCTTACCATAACGGATATTTTCACCGATAGTCCCTGTAAAGAGCAGGGCTTTTTGTGGAATAAAGCCAATCTTACGACGAAGAGCCTTAAGATTGTAGTCACGGACATCTACACCATCAACAAGAATGCGTCCAAGTGTTACATCATAAAAGCGTGGAATCAACTGTACAAGTGATGATTTACCTGAACCCGTAGATCCGATAAAGGCAATGGTTTCACCAGGTTTTGCCTTGAAAGAAATATTGTGTAGGACAGGACTTTCCGTTTCACCAGGATAGGCAAAGGTCACATTGTCAAACTCCAAATATCCCTTAGTCTCGGTTTCTGTCACGCCATCTTCATTTGGATTGATAGAAATCGGCATGTCCATAATTTCCTGCAGACGTTCACTAGATACCGCCGTACGAGGATACATGGTAAAGAGGTTGGCTAGGAAAAGGAAAGACAAGAGTGCATGGAAGCTATACTCAATAAAGGCAACCAAATCCCCGATTGCCAAAGTCCCAGAACCTAATGGCTCAAGGGCAAACCAAACAATTGCCACAATCATGGCGATGATGATTTGCACAAAAAGTGGCTCAGTCAAACCAGTTAATTTAAAGAGCTTGTTTGAATTATCCGCATAGACAGCATTTTCAGAAGCAAACTTCTTCTCTTGAAAATCTTCTCTAGCGAAAGCTCGGATGACACGAAGTCCAGTCAGATTCTCACGAGCGTACTGGTTAATCTTGTCGAGAGTTGCCTGTTGTTTCTCAGAAAGCGGACGCGTTTTTACCGCCACATACCAGACTACTACGGCTAGGAAAGGCAAGGAAATTGCCACAATCCAAGCCAAAGATGGACTTGTCGTCAAAATTAAGAAGACACTGGAAACCATCATCAGAGGAGTAATGACACCCATCTTTAGAATCTGTTCTGCAAACTGCATGAGAACAAAGGCATCCGACGTGATACGAGTCACCAAAGAGGATACCCCAATCTGCTCATACTCGTGGTGGGAATACTCCTGAAGCTTAGCATAAATGTCATTACGCATGACCTGTACCATAGTAGTGGTCAACTTACCAACCGCATAGGACAGAAGTATACGACCAACAATCCCAGTCAAGACCACACCAAACATGACCCAAGCATAGGTATAAAGCTTGTCAGCATCTCCACGGTTAATCCCCTCATCAATCATTCTGGCAAGAACCGTCGGGAGACCTAAGTTAGCAATAACAAATAAAATAGCCGCCGTAAAATTCATTGCTAGCCACTTAGGATAACGTCTGAGATAAGACCAAATATAAGCCATAAATTTCTCCTTTTCTTTTTAACATTTACCATGCCTTTAGGATTTTTATAGTTATTTACAACCACCAAAGCCGAAAAAGACACAGAAAAAGGGCGTGACAAGCACGCACATTACCTACATTCTAACAAATGAAAATATTAAAAGCAATCATAACCACCCGTCTAATGATATGATACCTCTTAAGTAGACAAGGTAAATACCTAAAATCTACTTAAGAGG
>JBKWCO010000020.1:0-13621 GCA_046975465.1 Streptococcus sp.
GGACTATTTATGATTTGGACCCTAAAAAAGCGAAAGAGGTGACTTTTGAACCTAGTTGGAAAAGTCAACCTTTGGCAAGTATCTCAACACTTCACAAGGTAAATTCTCTTGTTATTGATGTGTTGGGATTGACTAAGGAACATGTCGAGCACTTAACAAGTGCGGAACGAGGTCTTGCTGTTGAGACCATTGCATTGCGTGGCTACGCTTCATCAACAAAGCAAACACGCCAGAAGCAGGTTGATACAACAGTATCTCATCCAGCAACTATTTGGGAAAAGCTCTTTGTTGCAAATGGACTTCCTAAAGACGCTTGGCGTGGAGTTCCTGGTTTCTATTGGAACGAAAACGCAAAATGTCCTATTTTTGAATCAAAAGATGGAATTCTAATTCCATGTCGCAATTCTTGGGGACAAATTGTAGGTTTTCAAGTACGTCTTGATAACGTCAGTTATCAAGCCAAAGTAAACAAAGCCTTTCAAGAGGGACGAAATGCACGTACTGCTAAGGTCTTCCAAAATGAAGATGGAAGTTTCGATTGGTATGTTTTTGCTAAAGGATCATCACACGAACTAGCAAGTGGGACAACTAAGGAAACTAGTGTTAAACTTCGTTCTGGACTTGAGTTGACATTTAAAAAAGGGCAAAAGTATGTCTTTGTTTCGTCAGCATATAAGCCAGAAGGAACAAGTGCTAAGTCTTTTCCCCATTTTGCTTATTCCGATGATATTTTAAAACAAGCACGCTTTTCGGATGCAGGTAAGGCAAAAGTAAACCTTATGAGTAAAGTTGATAACCTTCTAGTTACGGAAGGTTTGCTTAAAGGAGATATCACTGCATCAGTTGCGAAAAACACTCGTCTTTCTCAATTGGGGAATATCTGTGTTATCTCTATGGCAGGAGTAGCAGCATGGCGTCCTATCTCGGACTTTATCGGAAAGACTGAGCTCAAAAAGGTCAAACCTATTTATCTAGCATTTGACCAAGACTTTGAGGATAATGACTCAGTATTTGAACGTATGTATGACATGGTTCAAGATCTAGTTACGAAGCAGTCTTGTACGGTTCGTGCTCTAATCTGGCCTCACGAAAAGGGAATTGATGATTTCCTTTTGAAAGCTTCCCCAGAAGAAAAGATTAAGTTCAAAACGTATAATAAACAGGATATGGTATAATGGAGAAAATATGGAGAAGTATGAGCTTGTGACAGATATCAAGAAAGTAGAGCGACTAATCTTTGAAATCAACACCATTCATAAAAAGTACTCAGAGGAGTATTTTGAAAGTGGTAAAATTGCTAAAGTTAATCTTAAGCACACTTTTGCGAAGGTACCGGTTGATGAGATTCTAAAATATCGTTTGAATCTACACGAATCTATCAACGATTATTTAATGGTAGCAGATGTCAGCGATATTAGTTACTTCTATCAGTGAAGACATCTGAATCTATTTTAGACAAGATTGAGCGTTTTACTAAAAGACCAGAAGGATATCCAGTAAATTCGGTTTTAAATGATATTTTTGGAGCACGTGTCATTTTGCCAACATCTGTCATTACTGAAGTGATGAATCGTTTAGATGATTGGAAGGAAGAATACGGTCTTAAAAATTGGTATTTAAAAGATACTGAAGACTATACTGGCATCCATCTCTACTTTAAAAACAAGAGTCATTTTTATTATCCTTGGGAATTACAAATCTGGGATAAGAATGATATTTCTCGAAATATAGAGAGTCACAAACGAGATTATGCAAGGAAACTTGATAACAATAATTAGGTTTCCTTTTTTTACGCAATAAATTGCATATCATACTATGTATAGTTCATAGTGTATCGTACATAGTACATATAAGAGAAAGAGGAAGGTAGTAGCTTTAAGCTTTACCTTCCTTTTTGCTATTAAGGAGAAAAACAATGGCAAATTTACTAGCAGTAGCACAACAAACAACTAAAAAAGTCACTTTTCCGAAGATAAAAGAGACTGATAAAGCTGCAGATATCGTGAGAAAGTTTTGTACTTACTATGCGAATATCCGCAGATATCAATGTCATGAACTTTTATCTCAAGAAGTCGGAGCACTAGCAGTAGAGGTATTCGGACAAGATAATGTCTATACAGCCTATAAAGTCAAAGACATCATGGCTGATATTGAAACCATTGGTTATGATCAAGCACATTTTTCGAATAAACTAAAAAGACTGTTCGAGGGCATCAGCTTGAGGGATGAAGAAAATCAAGAACACCTTTTCGGTGAACAGATTCTTCTCACACTCCATGGGAGTAGATTACCTGCTACTAAAAGTGCAGAAGATACCAAACGCACTTTGTATCTTCTCATTGTCGACGATTCAAAGGTTAGAGTACCTTTGAAGAAAAACCTAAGTTTTTGGAGAGAGAGTAGTTCTCAAACGAGGTATGGACTAGTATCTTTTAGCTTTCTTGAATTGATGTCTATCCATAGTGAAGGTATCTACAAGGAATGTAGTTATTATGGAAATATCCAAAAGATAGCTAACGTTCTTAAAAGAGAGTATGAAGATGCTCTTGCAGCCAACCTAAATGCACAATATGTTAATCAGTCAACTAAGACGATAGCCAGTGTGCGTGAGGATAAAATCTTTCAAGATCATGAAATGAACAGTAATACGTCATTTCTTGATTTAGGGTTTTCAAAAGTCGAAGTGGATACCGAGCGTTATCGAGGTAGTGATTTTGACAAGGAGAAATTCAGGGTTCTAGAGAACGAATGGGAGAAGTTGTGTAATCACTTACCTCATTCTACTGTAGAACCCGAACTCAAATTCCGAAAGCTTGGAAAACATAAAGCAAGCGGACTTTATGTGCCAGGGTTAAATATCATGGCAGTTGATGTAAGAGATACCTCATCATTCATACATGAGTATGGTCATTATTTAGACTATACGTATGATAAAGCTGGAATCATTAGTTCTACGTCTCATAGCTTTAAAGATATTCGTAATATCTACAAGGCTAGCTTGCTGAAACTTATTCAAATAGCTGAGGAAACCAGAACGGACTTAGCTCAAGCTGTTCATATTAAGAAGAAGTTGGATTATTATTTGACACCGACTGAAGTGTTTGCACGTGGCTTTGAATGGTGGGTTTTTGAAACTTATACCAAAGATTCAGAACTGCTATCTGATGAAGCTACTTACTATACTCGATTAGAGTATAGGGCTTTGAGGCAATGTCGACACCTTTTGTTTGCATTTTTTGACACGTTCTTTGAGAACTATCGTGCAATGCAACCTATTTATAAGGTTGAGGAGGAGCCAAAAACACTAGTAGCTTGTCGAAAGCCACTTGAAGATAAACCAACAACTGAAGGTGAACAGTTAAGCTTGTTTGAGTTTTGAGAGGAGAAAAAATGACTGAGATGACGGTCAAAAAGTATTGGAACCTTATTACACTTTAGATAGAGTGGCATTAGGTTCAATACTAGAAACAGCTAGGAAAGGATTAGATAGACCTCTATCTCTACAGGACGTTGCAAATAGAATTGGGGTTTTTAAGGGAACTGTCAATAATTATGAAAAAGGACGGTCTATTCCTAAAGAACCGCAATTTTCGATGCTTTGTAACTGTATAAAATTGATAAGGTTGACCTTATCAATAAAACTACAATTCTAGATAGAGATAAGGTTCTTTCCAAACGTTACGAGTTGTTGAGTACGATTCGTGAATTGCAGAAAGAAGCTGCAGAGTTAAAGCTGTTACTAGAAACAGAAAAAGGAGAAAACAATGATTACTTACATTAAACAGGCTATGAAAGAAGCTATCGATAATAGTATCCAAGATATTACCTTCTTCCCACATGGTGAAGAATACGAGGTAGCATTTAGGAAAGCTGATGTAAAACAGGTCTATGACCACATTTCATCAGAAGATGCGGATGTTCTTTTTAAACATATAAAAGTCATGGCTAATATGATTGAAATCTCAAAACGTCGTAGCCAATTAGGTACTTGTGACTATCCGTTGGACGATGGTAGAGTTATCACCATTAGGATATCGACGATAGTTAATTTTCAAGGACTAGAAACGATGACTATTCGACTTATTCATGTGAATGAGCAACGAATTTCTTTGAGTGAGTTTGATAGTAGTTGTATGGAAGAAGTGCTTGGACAAGTACGCATTCCAGGCTTGCATGTCATTACTGGTCCTGCAGGTGTCGGCAAAACGACTTTAGCCTACTCGTTACTTGCTGAAGCTTTTAAAGAAGGTAAAGTAATAACAATCGAAAGACCTGTCGAGATTAAGGAAATGTCTTTTTACCAACTACAAGTCAATAAGGCTAACGGTATGGAACTGGAAAAGCTCGTGACTTTTGTATTACGTTCCAACCCTGACGTCTTGTTTATTGGTGAAGCAAATACACAAGAAGAAGTAGAAGCAGTAATTAAGGCTGTTTCTGCAGGATTAAGTGTCGTTACAACAGTTCATAAAGATGGCTTTTCAATCCCACATGATGTTTTAGAAATGAAACAAGGAAAAGATGGGAAACGAAATGTATCTTTGATTAAATAGAGGAGAAAAACAATGACGATGGAAATTAATGAATTTGACCGCTTCATGGCAGTAAGCCATTTTGATGAAGAAATGGCTGAAGCACATACACCGACTGAGGATGCTATTCATAATTGGATAGTTGATCATCAAGAGGATGATGAGCTGATTGCTGGGATTCTCAAACATCTTGATCGTACGATTAAGGATGCTATGGGTTACTGCATCAGAAAAGCCAGCAAATCAGACTATAAAAATGGTCAAAGTGCTATGGTTGATGATGCCACAGTCTTTTCTTGGGTTAAAGAGTATTTTACCGCTGAAAAGGTTGAGACCAAATCAGTTGTAGGGAAAATGACTACTGGTAGTAAGAAATCAACCAAGCAACCAACTAAGATGCCAAAAAGAAAAAGAATAAGAGCCTAACTAAACAAAACTAAAAAGAACCCCTAAAGTTGAGACTAAATCAGTAGTAGGTGAAATGACTGCTGATAGCAAGGAACCAACTAAGAAACCTAAAAAGACCCCAAAACAAAGAAAATGCCTAAAGAGGTTGGGAAACAGTTAGATCTTTTTCAGATTTATCTGTTGAAGAAGGGGAATTTTAACAACAAGGAAAGAAAAAATGGTCCTAGGGCCATTTTTTTATGATTAAGGAGAAAAACAATGGCAAAAGCAAATAAGAGTATTCAAGAAATCGTTGAGAATCGTCTAAAAGTTCCTAATGGATTCTTTAAGTGGGCGAAAAATGATTTTCCTATCTATGAATGGTCAAATAAGTCTAAGACAATTATTTCTTCCGACCGAAACAAATTCTCGGAAAAGGTCACAAAACGCTTATCACTTAACAGCCGTTTAACCTTTGTAGGAGATACTTTTTACTTTGTCTGGATGGGAGTCACAAAGAAACGCATTGAAATGCAAATGTATGCTATCACTCAAAATATTGTTGATGGAAAAGAAAAGTTTGACGTCAGCCTTTATAACTTTTATCAGCTTGCCAACAATAAGATGGTGAAAGCACACTGGGATCCATATCTTTCAGCTAAAAAAGGTAAAGAAATCTATAGTACTGGATTCCAAAATCAGAGAAATGCTCTCTTTTTCGGTTCTGGTGCATTTAGTGTCTATACGCTTTATGGTAATATGGAAAGTCTTATTCAGAAGTTACAAACAAAATCTGAGTTGAGATATTTAGATTTTGGACACGTGATTAAAGATAATTTTGAGATAAGCTCAGTGCTACCTCATATCTATAAATATCGAGAACGTATTGAATTCGCTCAAAAAATAAAGGCGCGTGGAGTCGTCAAAGAATTGGTAGGTACTACGTTTTATAGGTCTTATTACTCATGTAGTCTTGGACATAAGCATGTAAATATGGGTAAGGTTACTATGAATTTTCTCAGAAGGAATAAACAGTATCTAAAAAATACGGATATGAATATCGAAAAGGCATTTTTCGAGGAAGATATGCGTAGACAATATGGTCGAACGTTCGAGGGTTTATACGAGTTACTTATAAATGCTATGGTTCCTAACAGGACGCCACTAATTAAGCGTTTAAATAGTATCTTACCGTCCACGGTGAAACCAATTCGTTTCATTAACTGGATGATGAAAAATGAGGTCTGTCTTCGTGATTATGAGGACTATCGAGAAATGGTAGAAGCTCTGGGAATTCCATTTGATGGAGATTATGTAGTTATACCTAAAAATTGGGAAAACAAACATACAGAGATTGTCGAAAATTATTCGGTTCTTCTCGAGAATCAACTAGAACGTGGGACTCATTTACGTGTAACTAATGCCGTAAGTAATTTGAGAGCGGAGAAAAGACGACGTGAGGAAGAAATGAAAGAGGCGAAGTTGAGAATTGTAACAGCTGAACGCTTGGCAAACATGATGAAGGCTCAGACAACATTTGACAAGTATGCATTTATCTTTCCTAAAAATGAAAGTGAAATTGTCAGAGAGGGGAAACACCTACATCACTGTGTTGGAAGGTATGCAAAGGAACACTTTGTCTACGGTTCCTCTATTATTGTCTTTGTACGTGATAAAACTGACAGAGAAACTCCTCTTTATACCCTAGAATTGAAAAATGATAGGATTATTCAACTGAGAGGAGAACGGAACAAAGCTGCAGACGAAGAGGCTAAGAAAGAAGCGGAACAATTTTTAGCCCATTGTGGAAAGCTTAAAATTGAGTTTTAGATAAGAGGAGAAAAAATGAAACTTAGAACTCATTATGAGTCAACTGCGTTTTCATGTTATACTAAGAAACATTAGTGATTTCAGTATAATTCAGGGAGAAACGTATGAAGTTGACTATTGTTCTTTATAACAATAAAAAGATGATTGGAAAATACCTGGTTGATACAATCAGTAAAACCTTAGATACGTTTGAAAGGAAAGATGATTTTTTGTTGAACACAGAATTCACCTATGAACGTATGGTAGATTTTCTAAAAGGGCGTCAAATTGATTTTGGACGAAAAAACCGAAAGGAACTTTTAGGTTATACCTATACAGCTCCCGATGTCTGGCACGAAATTGCTATGACACACGGTTTTGATACCGATGATTTTTATTGGGTATCAATACCAGAACTCAATGATGAGCCATTTGTTTTAGAAGATCATCATCCTAATTTAAGTAGAAAATAGGAGAGGTACTATGACTGTATTTACTTCTAGCAAAGGAACTCAAGAGAAATGGTTGAAAGATGACTATTTCTATAAGAGAGACTTTTTTGGTGGAGAAGCTGAAGCTGAGTTTCTAGTATCTGAGTTTTTGAAAAGTTGTGGGATTAAAGATTATGTACCTTACGAAAAAGTAGGTAGTGATCTTTGTCGTTCACAAAATTTCATACCAGAAGGTGGAAGCTTCGTTACGATGTTTCGTTTGCTACAACAAAGGGGGTATACGGAATCAGATATCGAACAAATAGCCAAGAAGCAACCTCAAGAGCAGTATAACTTTTTGAAAAAAGAGTTGGCTGAGATTGGTTTTTCAGAAGCCGAGCTTGATTCGATATTTGCCAGACTCTTTGAGATTGATCGATTGACTTTAAATGTTGATAGACACTGGAATAACTTTGGGATTATCTTTTCTAAAGATGAACCGCCATATCTATTAACTTTGTTTGATTTTGGTTACTCTCTAGGAGTTACCTTTCCCAGAACAATGCCCACGCATGTAGCTATTCGTAAGAGTAAAGCTATGACAGTCAGCAAAAGCTTTGATAAGCAATGTGAACTGGCTGGAGCATTCTCTTTTGACATTCAAGATAGTTTTATTGAGTTCCTCAAAAACAGGAAAACACGAGAGGCTCACATATTTTTGAGTCGTATAAACAAATACTACAACTAAAAAGAAAGACTTGGTATTATACCAGGTCTTTTTTAGTTTTAAGGAGAAAGAACAACAATGGAAGAACAAAAACAAAATAAAACAATGACTAAAGCAGAAAAGGTTCAAGCTAACCTTTCTGCCATTAAACTTGTGAAAGCACTCGAAGCAGATAACCGTCTAGCTGACAGTGCCGAACAAGAAATTCTCTCTAACTATGTTGGTTGGGGAGGACTTGCTAACGATTTCTTTGATAGTAAGATTAATCGTTTTGCAAAAGAACGTGATGAGCTTAAAAGTCTTGTCACTAAAGAAGAATACCGTGCGATGGAAATGAGCTCCCTTACGGCTTACTACACAAGTCCAGAGATTGCTACTGCAATGTGGGATAAAATTGTAGAAAGTGGTTTTAAAGGAGGTAATATTCTTGATCCATCAATGGGTACTGGTATCTTCTTTGAAACAATGCCAGAGGATATCAAGAAGAATTCTACTCTTTATGGAATTGAACTTGATACCATTACTGGTGCTATTGCTAAACACCTTCATCAAGATGCTACTGTTTTAGTCCAAGGATTTGAAACAGTAAACTTTGAAGGGACACCATTTGACTTGGTCATTACGAATGTTCCATTTGCGGATGTTCGCATTGTCGATAAAGCTTATGATAATAAACCTTATCGTATTCATGATTACTTCTTTAAGAAAGCTATCGATTTGGTACCCTATCATGGGATGGTTGCTGCTATCACTTCAACTGGTACTGCAGATAAGAGTGCTGGTTCAATTCTGCCAGAACTCCGTCGTAGCGGAACTCAGTTTTTAGGTGGTGTCCGCTTACCAAATACTGCTTTTAAAGATGCTGGAACACGAGTGGTAACAGATATCCTCTTTTTCCAAAAAGGAGCATTTATCCCTGTTCCCGATAATAATATCGACTTTTGGTCTTCCGATAGAAAGAAACTCCCCTTTGATAACCGTGTCTCACTCAATCCCTATTTCTTCCAGGATGCTATTTGTAAAAATCCTTGTGTCCTAGGTGATTATCAGGTACGTCATTTCAATGGTGGAACACTGGATCTTGTGGTAGATAGCTCTTTTGCCTTAGCTTCAGAGCTTCAAGAAGCACTATCAAAAGTAACAGTGCCTTTCGAAGTAGAGAGACTAGAACCTCGTGATATTATCCTTAAAGAAGAAGTGATTTATCTTGATCAAGACTTACTTGCTTCACTTGATATTCGATTGAACGAGTATGCTTGTGATAAAAATGGGCGTGTCTATTATCGTGATAACACATCTATCCGTCCTAGTTCACGTGCAGCTGAAATGATTTTTTATCAAGACGAACAAGGACAGTTCGTAAAATATGATGATAAATACAAAGAAGAAGCCATTTTAGACTTTGAAGCAGCAGTAGAAGCAGACCCTAATATTGTTACGAATACATGGGTAAGTCAAACACCTTCTAAAGCAGCTAAAAGTAAAGGGCTTTACAAAGGTATTTATTTCTATGAAACACCCTTACGGATACAGAAAACAAGCGTATCCGTGGCATGGTTGCTATCAAAAATGCTTATCAAGCCATTATTGATATTCAAATGACGACAGACTATGATGAAGGAAATTCAAACAACTGCTTGCAACACTTAATCAAGCCTACGATACTTTCAAGAAGAAGTATGGTTATATCAATCAAGCGGTGAATGCTCGCCTCTTTGACCGAGATGATCGTTATCCGCTTAACGCTAGTCTTGAATTAGAGGAGTTGGACGAGAATGACAGCTCAAAGGTAGTCTTTGTGAAGTCAGATGCTTTTAAAAAACCAACTATTCGTCCTAAAAAACACCTCCATCAAGTGATGTCAGCAGTAGAAGCCTTGAATGTGTCGCTTTCGGAAGGTCGTGGCGTTGATTTGAACCTCATGAGTTCTGTCTATCCAGATGTCTCAGAAGATATGATGATTTCAGAACTAGGTGAGACAGTGATGATTGATGTGGAACGCTATATTGATGATAAGACTATACACTATGTTACTAAGGATAAATTCCTTTCAGGTGATGTTCTTGCTAAACGTGATTGCATTAACTCTCTCATTGAAGACGGAGATACACAAGCGGATTGGGAACGTTATTTGGAATTGATTTTATCTGTTGTACCAGAACCAGTTGTCTTATCTGATATTGATTTCAGCATTGGTTCTAGCTGGATTCCTAGTAACGTCGTTTCTCAATGGGTGTTTAGTGAATTGTTGGATGAAAAGGTTGGTGTCCATTCTGAAGAAGCTAAATCACTATTAGTGAAATCCAGAATCGGACGAGGTTTCAACGAACGCTTGTTAAACTGCTATATGAGTCGTCAATCTAACCTTCGTTTGGGTCTACGTGATGAGTACAATAAAAGCTACTCACACGCAACAGATATTGTGGCTCACTTGCTCACAAGTAATCAACCAACAATCATGCGTAACTTCGGTACGACTGAAAACCCGATACGGAAGGTTGATGAAGTGGCTACAGCAAACCTACGTGAGTGTGAACGTGTTCTACAAGAAAGCTTTAAGAACTTTATTCATGAAAACCCAACAGTCCAAGAAGTGATTGAAGATACCTACAATGAAGTCTTTAATCGCTATGTGACACGTCAATATGATGGAAGTCTCTTGGAATTTGATGGGTTGGCTAAAGGTGTAGAGCTTCGCTCTCACCAAAAGAATGCCGTCCAACGTATTCTTGAAGAGAGACGTGCACTGCTTGCTCACGAAGTGGGTACTGGTAAGACACTAACCATGATTTCAGCAGCTTTCAAGATGAAAGAGCTTGGGCTTATTCATAAACCATTGTTTGTGGTTCCATCTAGTCTAACAGCACAGTTTGGTCAAGAAATTATGCGTTTCTACCCTACCAAGAAAGTGTTTGTTACGACTGAGCAGGATTTTGAAAAGTCACGTCGTCGCTTGTTCGTCTCTCGTATTCTAACGAGCGACTATGATGGTATTGTGATTGGACATTCTCAATTTGAGAAAGTTCGTGTCTCACAAGAACGTGAACAAGCCTTTATTTCTGAAAAGATTGATGAACTTGATGAGATCATTAGTTACGCAAAAGCTAATGACGACAAAATCACATTCAAACAAGCACAATCTATGCGTAGAAGTCTTGAGGCAAACTTAGAAACGTTGCTTGAAAACAAGACTGGTATTGATGAGTTTATCAACTTTGAAAGCCTTGGTATTGATATGCTCTTTGTTGATGAAGCCCACGGGTACAAGAATGTCCGTCCTATGACACGGTTGGGGAACGTTGCTGGTATTACCAACCGTACCTCAAAAAAGAATATGGATATGGAAATGAAGGTGCGCGTGCTTCAAGAAGAGCATGATACACGTCACGTTGTCTTTGCGACTGGAACACCAGTTTCCAACTCTATTAGCGAAATGTATACGATGATGAATTATCTTCAACCAGATGTCATGGAACATTTCGGTGTCAGTTTCTTTGATGCTTGGGTTGGTGCGTTTGGGATTGTTGAGAATAGTCTTGAACTTAACCCTACTGGAGACAAGTATATTTCACGTAAACGCTTTGCTAAATTTATGAATCTCCCTGAGCTGATGGCGATTTACCGTCAGACTGCAGATATCCAAATGACTGAAGACCTTAATCTTCCAGTTCCTATGGTAGAAAAGGTGGCGGTTGAAAGTCAGTTGACTGATAACCAAAAGGTTTATTTGGACGAGCTTGTAGAACGCTCAGACCGAGTTAAAAATGGGAATGTAGATCCTAGTGAAGATAACATGCTCAAAATTACTAGTGAAGCCAGAAAGTTGGCATTAGATATGCGTTTGCTTGATGCAGAGCTCTATGTAAGAGCTGATGCAGATAAACTCATGCAAGTGGTTGAGCGAGTGGATAAGATTTATCACATGGAAGCTAAGCATAAAGGGACACAGATGATTTTTTCTGACCTTGGAACTCCTAATGGCAAAGGTTTCTCTGTTTATCAAGAGTTGAAAGATTTGCTTGTTGAACGAGGAATTCCAGAAGAAGAGATTGCTTTTATTCACGATGCTGCTAACAAAAAGGCTAAGCTCCAACTTCAACGTCAAATGAATGCTGGTGAGATTCGTATTCTCATGGCTTCAACGGAAAAAGGGGGAACCGGTCTTAACGTCCAACGCCGTTTGAAAGCTGTTCATCATCTCGATGTGCCTTGGAAACCGTCTGATATTATCCAACGTAATGGACGCTTGGTTCGTCAAGGAAATATCTATCGTAAGGTAAATATTTTCCACTATATCACCAAGGGAAGTTTTGATAACTACCTTTGGCAGATTCAAGAAACAAAGCTTCGTTATATTACGCAAATCATGACCAGTCGTACACCGATGCGAGCTTCAGAGGATATTGACGAGCAAACACTCTCAGCCTCTGAATTTAAAGCCATTGCGACAGGCAATCCATATCTTAAACTTAAGATGGAACTTGATAACGAATTTGAGTTGTTGTCTAATCGTCGTAAGGCTTGGAAACGTGATATTGATTTGTCTCAAAAACGTATTAAGCAAGCCCTTAAAGATAAGGAAAATTACGAGAAGAAACTTTCTCTATTAGTCCAGGATAAAGAGCTTGCAGAAAAGACAAAACCTTGGAAAGAAGTGGTTGAAAAAGAAGATGGTAAGAAATATGAGGTTGAACATAACCCATTTGTTATGACATTTGAACCAGATGGATACGAAGCAACTAAGAAAGATGTTGCAGGTAATCAACTGAACTATGCTATGCAGATGAATGTTGCCTCTGATCCACTCCATATGAAAATGACAACCCTTGCTCATTATCGTGGTTTTGTCCTTCGTGCGTTGGAACAAAAATCACCTTGGCAACCAGAACGCATGCTTGACTTGCATATTATTGGTCAAAATAGCTATGCCGTTCGTCTAGACTTTGCGAGTGGTATTGGGACTATCCAACGTATCAACAATGTTATTGATGGTATGGATAAACAAGCCAAACTCTTGCAGGAAAACATTGACCGTTGTGCAGATACTATTAAACGAGGAGAAGCTGCAGATGTTTTTGCAGACCAAGCTCGTCTTGACTATGTATCAGCAAAACGTGCCATTGTTAATCCTCTTATCGAAGTTGAGGATGAGTCTAAGAAGCCAACTGTAGAACAAATTGAAGAAGCAATCAATGCTTTTGAATTGCAGTATAAGGCAGACCATCCAGAAATGGATGAGGACTCTGATGTAAAAGTTAGCTCAATCACCGAGGAATATAGTGCTAGCTATGATCCTGATGAAGAAAGCGAACTTGTTGAAGCTATCGATGAGTCAGTAGATGAAGCAGAAGCTGCCTTCGAGGAAGAAGAAGTAGTTGCTCAAGAAACCGTTGAAGAAACGACTCATGTTGTTGTTTCACAAGAAGTTCTTGATATGGCTGATGACTTCCTAGAAAGTATTTCTGAACTCTTTGGCATGACTGAAGAACATAATGACAATGTATCTACAGAATTAGTTTATGAAACCTCATCTGTTAATGAGGTAGTAGAAGCAGAAGTAGAAGTCTACGAAGAAATTTCACTATTTGACTTCGTTTAATCACAAAAAAGGATAATATCTTCTTGAGGAGATGTTATCCTTTTCTATTATTGATTGTCATAAATTGAAATGTTTCAGATATTTGGAATAGCCGTCTGTTCAATATTTGGTTAGAAATTTTCTTTATGTTCAAAAG
>JBKWCO010000021.1:0-13595 GCA_046975465.1 Streptococcus sp.
GTGGCAGGTCATGCTGGTGATATGCTTGGTGATGCTTACGAGTACTTGATTGGTCAGTTTGCGACGGATTCAGGTAAAAAAGCTGGTGAGTTCTATACACCGCAACCTGTTGCCAAGCTCATGACCCATATTGCCTTTTTAGGTCGTGAGGACAAGCAAGGCTTTACCCTCTACGATGCGACTATGGGATCAGGCTCACTCTTGCTTAATGCCAAACGTTATTCACGCCAACCACAGACGGTGGTTTACTTTGGGCAAGAGTTGAATACCTCAACTTATAACCTGGCACGTATGAACATGATTCTACATGGTGTGCCGATTGAAAATCAGTTTTTACACAACGCTGATACCTTGGATGAGGATTGGCCAACCCAGGAGCCGACTAACTTTGACGGTGTTCTTATGAATCCACCTTATTCAGCTAAGTGGTCTGCTAGCTCAGGTTTCATGGATGATCCTCGTTTCTCACCATTTGGGAAACTAGCACCTAAGTCTAAGGCTGATTTTTCCTTCCTCTTGCACGGTTACTATCACTTGAAACAAGACAATGGTGTTATGGCCATCGTTCTACCTCATGGGGTGCTCTTCCGTGGTAATGCTGAAGGGACTATTCGTAAGGCTTTGTTAGAAGAAGGTGCCATTGATACGGTTATCGGTCTGCCTGCTAATATCTTCTTTAACACTAGTATTCCAACGACGGTTATCATTCTCAAAAAGAACCGGACCAATCGAGACGTTTACTTTATCGATGCCTCTAAAGAGTTTGATAAGGGGAAAATCAGAACATCATGACGGATGCCCATATTGAGAAGATCCTCAAGGCCTATAAGAGCAGAGAGGACATGGATAAGTTTGCCCATCTGGCTAGCTTTGAGGAGATCGTCGAGAATGACTACAACCTTAATATTCCACGCTATGTGGATACCTTTGAGAAGAAGAAGTAGAGCCACTGACAGAGATTGTGGCTAAGATCAACCAAACCAACGCAACTATTGAGACCCAGACAGCCTCCTCCTAGACATGCTCAGCCAGCTGCATGGAACGACACCAGAAGCTGATGCCGAACTCAGAAATTTGTCAAGAGTTTAAGGGGTAAGGTCTCAGTCTTTGATTCAATAAGGACCAGTTAATGAAAGTTTTAACTGGTCTTTTCATTGCTAATCTGATACAATTAAATTACCTAAAGGTAATTTAATTTAACAGAAAGGGACATATGAAGCTTATCTATACAAATAAAACTGTTGAAAAGCAGTGCACAGAGTTGGGCGGGCGAAAAAGGATTTTCGGATAAGATTGCTGTAAAGTTGCATCAGTTGATTACCTTTTGGAAGCAGCAGATTCTTTGGCCAGTGTGATAGCTTTTCCTAAATATCACTTTCACCAACTCAAGGAAAGAGACAAGGACAGTTTGCTTTGGATATAGATGGTCGGAAAAGTTCCTATCGGTTGATTGTAAATTTCGTGAGGAGGACCTAGAAAAGGTATTTCCTAGTCCTGTTGAAATCGAAGTCCTAAAAATAGAGGAGGTCAGCAATCACTATGAGTAAGAAAATTGTTGAATACAAAGACCTGATTGCTTTTCATCCAGGTCAGTATGTTGAAGAGTTAATTGAAGATTATAACGTAACGCAGAAAGAATTTGCGGAACGTTTAGGAGTTTCAGCAAAGACTGTCAGCAAGCTCGTCAATGCGGAGGAGTCTATTAGTAAAGAGACGGCTCATAAGTTAGCCAAACTAAGCGGAGTTTCCATGCAAACCTGGCTCAATCTTCAAAATGCTTATGATGTAAAAGTTGCAGAAATTGAACAAAAAGAGCTAGAAGAAGGTAGCGAGAAAGAAATCGTGAGATGATTGATTTCAAGTATTTTAAGGCAGAGGGCTACGTTCCAGATAAACGATATACATTGAAAGAAAAGATTGTCGAACTTCGCAAGATTCTGGGAGTGGCGAGTTTAGAAAGTTCTCATCTTTTAACAATCAGGTGAGTTATCGAAATACGCGTGAGTTCACGACTAAAGTATAGTCAACTCCAATATCATGTTGGAGTTAGCATCTAAAAAGCGCGTGATATAACGACTACTAAGCTCAACCGCAAAAGTTAGAGAAAAGCTTGCCTGCCTTAAGAGAGTTGACCAGACAGGCCCCAGAAGCCTTTCCTCAACGCTTATATGATATCTTGCTAGATTGTGGTGTTGTCCTAGTTGGTCTACCTGCTTTGCCAAATGCCAATCTAAATGGTGCTACGAAAAAATTTGAAATGGTAGTGCCTTGCTTTTACTCACAGATCGAAATAAAGCGTCAGATATTTTCTGGTTCTCACTTTTCCATGAGATTGGGCATATTCTGGAGAACGAGTTTTCATCAGATGATGGAAATGGTAAGTCATACCGACGTTCTGAGGAACGGGCAGATCAGTTTGCAAAAGATTTACTAATTGACCCTCAAGACTATCAAAGATTTATAGATGAAGCTTGCTTTGATAAACAAGCGATTAAGAAATTTGCTGATGAGATTGGTATTCATCCTAGCATTGTTTTAGGTCGATTGCAGAATGATGAGTATTTGGGTTATGATCAATTTAGAGACTTAAAAGTGAACTATTATTTGGTTTCTTAATGGATCTTATAGTGCAATCAAAAGCTTTTCCGAATAGATAGAAGTAGAGGGACAACCCTCTATTTTTTACTAAGGAGAAGTAGATGGAAAAAGACATAAGCATGTCTCACCGACCTTGGATATCATGGCTAAGAAGATTTTTAGCCTGCCTGAGGTGACGGTGGCATTTATTCGAGACATTTTGGATTTGGATGTTGTGGATGCTCAGATTTTGGAGGAACACAGCTTCATAAAAGGACTTTGATGAGGATGAGCTCTTTCAACCTCGGTGGATGTTCGAGCTGTTGAATGATGGAACCGAGGTCATCATTGAGATTCAGGTGCGCAAGCAGCATTATTTTCTCAATCGTTTTCATTATTATTTGGCTAACCAGCTGGTGGAAAATGTGCAACAATTACGCCAACAAGGACGACACACAAGATGTACGAACAGATGGAGCCTGTTTATGGTATAGCTATCTTGGAAGACCTTGTTGCCTGATGAGGAGTCCCCGATTAATACTTATTGGATGGCCAATAGTCGGACGGGGAGGCCTTTGAATGCTTACTATAAGGATGGGAAACAGCAGAACCTTCTTCAGATTGCCTTTTTAGAGTTGGATAAGTATAATAAAGATAAGCATATCAGGGATGAAGGGCGGCAGTGGCTAGAGTTCTTTGGAAATCTCCCATTTTCTAAGGCACCTAGCCGAGCGGTCACGCATGCCGATTCATTACTGGATTCATCCAGCTGGACACAGGAGGAAAAGGCGATGATTGATGAACGCATACGTATTCAAGAAAATTATGACATGACTATGGAAACAGCTATCGATGAAGCACGTGAAGAAGGCTTGGAACAAGGGTTAGAGCAAGGACTAGAGCGTGGACTTAAACAAGGGTTAGAACGAGGTCGTTATGAGGGACAACTAGAACTGATTCGTAGATGCTGTCAAAGGTCTGTCGTTAGAAGTAGTATCGGATGTGACTGGTTTATCGGTTGAAGAATTAGAACATTGTTATCGTAAGAATCAGTTAGGAATAAACATTTATTTGAAAAAGTCAGAGGCAGTTTTTGTCTCTTTTTTTATTTTGGGTATTTAACATTTGTAATACTTAAACATTCGGAAAATAATACTTTGAATCGTAAAATTAAAAAGACTGTCAAACGTTTGACATAAATCTGAAAACAGATTTAATACAATTTGATTGTTTTGGCTGATAACTCTTGCTAAATAAGCCTTTATGGAAATTCATAGTTTTTTCTTTCTTACACGTGAAAGAAATCACCTTTTTGTGCGACATTTTTAGACTATAATTTAGACGTGAATGACTGAACTTTCTAATATGACAATTTTGTTAAGGCCTTGTTAAAATGGATAGCCTAGCCTTTTTTTTTACTTTTTCATCCCTTATAATTTACTTTGGTTTGTTTTTAATAAGAAAAAAAACAGCATTATTAAGTACATCAAATATTTAAGAGTCTCTGTTTTTAGTTCGAGAATAGCTTAAAACTAAAATGGAGAGATTGTGAAAAAAAGTATCGGGAGAATTAACTTGTTTAGAGAAAGTAAAACAAAACCAAGTACAGCATCCGAAAATATTCCATTGGGGCAGCATCGGCTTTGATTGGCTTCGGCCCTTGCCAATGGGCAAGCAGTTCAGGCTGACGAGGCACAATCGATTAGTGACTTGACTGATGCTTCAAATCAAGCGCAGGCCCCTCAAGCGGTTTCAATAGCTCAGTTGGCGACTTCAGAGCTAGCATCAGAGAGTGTGCAAGCTTCTCCAGCCTGCCAATATTATGCCGTCTCAACCTCAGGTAAGGACTGTTCAAGCAGCTGAGCAGACTCCGACCATCGATCAAGTGATTGAGACAGGCACCTCTCAAAATCAAGGAACGTCAGCAAATGTCTTAACCAATGCGACTGAGGGTCAAGGACAAGGCAAGGAGTATAACACAGATGCCTACGGTGCCAAAATGCCTTACACGACTCATGAAGCAGAAAAATGCGACTATCGAAAATGGAGCTACAATCCAACAGTCAACTGACATGGAATCTACGGCCGTGGAAGCGACGAACCAAACTTATGTCGAGCTTCCTAAAAAAGATGCAGCAGTTACTTTCAATGTCACCGAGCCAGCCAATGCTTTGAATGTGCGTTATACAATACCTGATGGTGCATCAGGTCAGTTGGATGTGCAGGTTAATGGTTCAAGCGTTGGTAATCTTGATTTGTCATCTCACTCAGCATGGCAGTACCTTAAAGGTGACTCACGAATATGATCAAGTCGTTGATGGATCAAGTGCACGCTTCCGTTTTGATGAGACACGTCTTCTCCTCAAGGACATCCAATTGAAATCTGGTGATAAGATTTCTTTGGTTAAGAAGAAAGATGACAATGTCCCTTATGGTATTGATTTTATTGAGCTAGAACAGGCTCCAGCGCCAGTTGCCCAAGGTGAAAATAGCATCAGTATTGTGGATAAGGGTGCATCTGCCAATGATGATAGTGATGACACAGCTGCCCTACTTGCGGCTGTTGAGGAAGCTAAAGCTAGCGGAAAATCTGTCTATATTCCAGAGGGACGTTTCAATTTCGACAAACAAGTTAATATCGAAGCTGATAATCTAAAAATCTCAGGTGCCGGTGTTTGGCATACGCAACTACACTTTACAAGTGACAAACGCTATGGTGGTGGTATTGTCTTCGGTCATAATAGTAATGGCATTGAGTTGAGCAATCTTTACATGGATTCCAACTTGACGTCTCGTTATAACGAGGATGCACAGTACAAGGCTATCTCGGGAACACTTGGTAAGGATTCGAAAATTCACGACATCTGGGTTCAGCATTTTGAAGTCGGTATGTGGATTGGAGACTACGACCAGACGGGTAATATGAAGTATACGGATGGTCTTGTCGTTGAAAATGCTCGTATCCGTAATAACTTAGCTGATGGTATTAACTTTGCCCAAGGGACCAAGAATTCAACAGTTAAAAAACTCTAACATCCGTGGGAATGGTGATGATGGTTTAGCTATCTGGTCAAGTATTTCAGATGGTACAAATGCCGCAGCTGAGGAAAATAATAAATTCCTCAACAATACCATTGAATCAGGCTGGCGTGCTGCTGGTATCGGTATTTTTGGTGGTAAGGGGCATGAAATTTCAGGAAACCTCATCAAGGACGTCTTTGCTGGAGCAGGTATCCGTGTAAACACTGTCTTTGCAGGTCACAATTTTGACCTCAATGATTCTGGAATTAAGATTCATGACAATACCATTCTACGTTCAGGGACAACTAATGACCTCTATAAGCTCCATCGTGGTGCCATTGATTTCCAACAAGTTCGTGGAACAATCAAGAATGTCGATGTTTACGATAATAAACTATTGAATACCTTGGCTGATCCAGTGATTACCAAAAACTTTGAGATGGGTGACAATGGTAATGGAGAAATCCGTTTATCTAATAATACGATTGACAATAAGGCGACGATTGTTGGGGCTGTCTCAGCAGTTTCTCCAACAAAACCTGAACCAAAGCCTGTCAATAATCCAGTCTCTGAGACTTCAGTTTCCGAAACGCCAAAGAGTGAGGAAAGTTCATCAGCCCCAGTTTCCGAAGCATCAAACAGTGAAGTAATTTCCGAAACTTCAGCATCAGAAACACCAAAGAGTGAAGTGGGCTCAAGTACTCCAGTTTCTGAGACATCAACTAGTGAAGTGGTATCCGAGACTTCAGAATCAGAAACACCAAAGAGTGAAGCAGATTCAAGTACTCCAGTCTCTGAAGCATCCAATAGTGAAGTAGTTTCCGAAACTTCGGCATCAGAAACACCAAAGAGTGAAGTGGGCTCAAGTACTCCAGTTTCTGAAACATCAACTAGTGAAGTAGTTTCTGAAACTTCAGCATCAGAAACACCAAATAGTGAGGCAAGTTCAAGCACTCCAGTTTCTGAAGTATCAAACAGTGAAGTAATTTCCGAGACATCAGCATCAGAAACACCAAAGAGTGAGGCCGGCTCAAGCATTCCGGTTTCTGAAGCATCAACTAGTGAAGTGATCTCAGAGTCTTCAGTTTCAGGAACACCAAAGAGTGAAGCAGGATCAAGCACTCCAGTTTCCGAAGCATCTAACAGTGAAGTGATCTCAGAGTCTTCAGTTTCAGAAACACCAAAGAGTGAGGGAGGTTCAAGCACTCCAGTTTCTGAAGCATCAAACTAGTGAAGTAACTTCTGAGACTTCAGCATCAGAAACACCAAAGAGTGAGGCAGGTTCAAGCACTCCAGTTTCTGAAACATCAACTAGTGAAGTAGTTTCTGAGACTTCAGTTTCAGAAACACCAAAGAGTGAGGAAACTTCAGTAGCTTCATCTACTAGTCAGCTTGACGTAGCAATTACTTCTGATAGCCCAGAGAAATCTCCAACTTCAGAAAGCACACAAAAGGATCCGATAAGCGAGGTTTCTTCAGAAGTTATTGAAAAAGGTTCAACAAGTCAGGTTGATGTCAAAGTTTCTGAATCTCCAACAACAGCACGTACATCTGAAGTTGTCAGCATCTCCCCAAATAGTCAGGTCGCTTGTAACAATGACCTAAAAATCTCTGTAACAAGCAGTCAGCTCGCCTCAGAAGCTATTCGCTTTAATTCTCTTTTGAATGAGAAGTCTGTGGATGTGATTGCAAGTAAAGTTATGGCGGTTATGGCCTCTGAAACATTAGCCTCAGAAGCGGCATCACTTACAAGCTCTGAAGGTGTTGCCAAAGAGATTAGCAGTGATTTGTCAGAATTGGCGGAAAGCAAGAAGGATGACACACCTAAGAATGTCGCCCGTATTGATAAAGCAACTGAGGCAAAACAGGTGGCCAAGAGTTCTGAAAGCCAAGCTAGCACTTCAAAAGAAAAAGGTAAGTCTAATACGACAACGGTCTTCCTTCTTGTCGGAGTTGCTGCAGCACTAAGTATATCTACAGTTTATCTTACAAAACAAGGTAAAAAAGCAGGTAAATAATAGGTAAGAAACATCCATTAAATTGGGTGTTTTTGTTTTTAAGCAAGCTCTAAGATACCTAATATCATTATTCTTTATTTTTAATCATCCACTTTGATTTGGTCCTGTATAATTAAAGTGATAAGAAAAATTAAGGAGTTAAGATGATGAAAGAAAAAAGAAATAGTAGGATTCGTTTATTTGCTCTTCTTGTTTTAGTATTTACTTTAGGATTCGGATTTTCATTTGATACTAGCAAACAATCTTCGGCTGTGAGCTCTCAAGTGGTTCAAGCGGATGAGAACAATGGTATCTTGACTTTTAATGGTCAAAAGCAGTTTGTCATGGAGGAGAAGGACCAGTTAGGACGTGCCCACAGTGCTCATATACAGTTACAAGATAAGGACGAGCCGAAGAATAAGCGTCCCGGTAAAATAAAATATGATCCTGTAGGATGGCATAACTATAAGTTTTATTATGGTGACGGTAAATCAAAATCTTGGCTAATGAATCGAGGGCATTTGATTGGCTATCAGTTTTCTGGTGTCAATGACGAGGGCAAGAATTTAGTGCCTATGACTGCCTGGTTGAATTCTGGAAATTATAAAGGAACCGACGAAGGTAATCAGTCAGGTATGCTTTATTATGAGAATCGCTTGGATAACTGGCTAGCACTCCACCCTAACTATTGGTTAGATTATAAGGTAACAGCTATCTACAGTGGAGACGAGTTGTTGCCTCGTCAAGTGGAACTTCAGTATGTTGGTATCGATAGTTCTGGAAATCTCTTGGAAATTAAACTTGGTGGAGATAAGGAGACTCTTGATAGTCAGGGAGTTACACATGTTGTCTTAGATAACCAATCACCAAATGCAGAAATCAATTATGCAGATGGGACAGCGACAAATACGGTTACTGAATTTACTGAAGCGCCATCTGAGCCTAGTTCTGAGAGTTCACAGGTGACTGAACAACCAAGTTCTGAGCCAGAGCATGTGCAACCTGCACAAGAAGAAAGTCGAACAGTTTATGTGGCGCGTCATGGAACAGCAGATGTTTATTGGTATGACATCAACAGTATGCCTAGCAATACCAACAAAGCAAATGTCGTTACAATGACAGAAGCAGATGCCCTAGCCCAAGGTAAACGACACACGTCTAAAGAGTAATACAAAAGCTGGACATCTTGTCCAGTTTTTTTGTAAAACGACTCACATTTTACCACTTTCATCTGAAAATTTGATATACTGAGACTATCAAAGATACTTGAAAGAGAGGTTAATTGACTCTTTTTCAGTACAAGAAAGGAATAGAAATATGATTTGGATTATTATTGCCATTATCGTTGTTCTTGTAATTTTTGTTATTGCAAGTTATAACGGCTTGGTTAAAAGCCGTATGCAAACCAAGGAGGCATGGAGTCAAATTGATGTTCAATTGAAACGTCGTAATGATCTCCTTCCTAACTTGATTGAAACGGTTAAAGGTTACGCTAAATATGAAGGTTCAACGCTTGAAAAAGTAGCAGAACTTCGTAATCAAGTAGCAGCTGCAACTTCACCTGCAGCAGCTATGCGTGCCAGTGATGAATTGACTCGTCAGGTTTCTGGAATCTTTGCCGTAGCTGAAAGTTACCCTGATCTTAAGGCTAGTGCCAACTTCAGCCAGCTTCAAGAAGAGTTGACGAACACTGAAAACAAAATTGCCTATTCACGCCAACTCTATAACAGTGTGACAAGTAACTACAATGTGAAATTGGAAACATTCCAAAGCAATGTTATTGCTAAGATGTTTAGCTTTAAGGCAGCTGAATTCCTTGAAACAATCGGAAGCAGAAAAAGCTGTTCCTAAGGTTGATTTCAGTGGATTAGGTAACTAATATGTTATTTGATCAAATTGCTCGAAATAAGAGAAGGACTGGCTTTTACTTCTGGTCTTTTTCCTCTTGTTGGGCCTTGTTGGTTACGGTGTTGGCTATCTTTGGTTAGGTTCAGGCTTCGGTGGTCTGATTCTTGCTCTAGTTATCGGTTTTATCTATGCCGTTACCATGATTTTCCAATCAACCAATGTCGTTATGGCCATGAACGGTGCACGAGAAGTTGATGAACAAACGGCTCCAGACCTTTATCATGTGGTCGAGGACATGGCTATGGTGGCCCAAATCCCAATGCCACGTGTCTTTATTGTCAATGATCCTTCTATGAACGCTTTTGCGACTGGATCAAGCCCTAAGAATGCTGCAGTAGCTGCTACAACTGGTCTACTTGCAGTTATGAATCGTGAGGAGCTTGAAGGGGTTATCGGACATGAAGTGAGTCATATTCGCAACTACGATATCCGAATCTCTACTATAGCAGTTGCCTTAGCATCTGCCATTACCATGCTAGCTGGGATGGCTCGTAATATGATGTTCTGGGGTGGCGGTCGCCGTAGGAGTGATGATGATCGTGATGGAGGCAGTGGTTTGGAGATTATTCTTCTCATTGTTTCCTTAATCTCTATTATCTTGGCACCTTTGGCAGCCACCTTGGTTCAACTGGCCATTTCACGCCAGCGTGAATTTTTAGCTGATGCTTCTAGCGTCGAATTGACACGTAACCCACAAGGTATGATTAACGCTCTACTCAAACTTGATAATAGTGCTCCTATGCAACATCACGTAGATGATGCCAGTGCTGCGCTCTATATCAATGATCCTAAAAGGAATCTGGTTTGCAGAAGCTCTTTACACTCACCCACCAATCTCAGAACGGGTGGAACGCTTAAAACATATGTAAAAGAGAGACTGATGACACTTCTAAGGGTGTCTATCAGCCTCTCTTTTAGATTGATTCGATATAAAGGTTACTAGCAATGGCTTCTGGGATTTGGATGTCCTTTCCATCAATATGTAGTCGGTAGAGTTGTGTGAAAGGGTCAAAGCCTTCCAAGGTAAAAGGTGTTCCAATTTTAAGACCGACAGTATGCAAATAATGGATTAGATCATGTTGATCTTGAACTCGACGAAGGACATAATTTCCAGGAGCAAGACTTTGTGTAAAAGTCTGGTTATAAAATTCTTCTATGAGTTGACCTGATTTGGGAATTTGCCCGCCGTGTGGACAGGTTTGAGGATAGTTGAGTAGGCGGTCAAGAGCATCGATGAAGTGATCAGAGACAGTATGTTCTAAAATTTCAGCCTCTTGATGAATTTGATCGCAAGAATATTGCAAGTGGTCCACCAAAAAGACTTCGATGAGGCGATGTTTACGATAGAGTTCAGCAACGTTGATTGTACCTGTTTCCGTTAGGAGATAGCCCTTGTCTTTATCTTTGATGATGAGGTCTTCTGAAATCAATTTTTAATCATTTCCGTCACAGCAGGTGGAGACACCTCCATGCGGTTCGCGATTTCCTTATTAGTGATTTTACCTTCTTCAGTACCAATCTCATAGATACATTTGAGGTAGTCTTCTTTATTAGGTGTCATGTCTTTTCCTTTGAAAATAGTCTCACCCTAGTATAACAGATTTTTCAGAAGAATACAGAACATATCTCAGACAAGATTTTTACTGATTCAAGCCCTGGGCGATTTTATCCAGATTATATTTCATCATGTTGTAGTAGCTATCGCCCTTTTGCCCTTTTTGGCAATAGAATCTGTAAAAATTTTTGCATAAATAGGAATATTGGTATCCTTAGATACTGTTTTCATAGGGCGTTCATCGACACTAGATTCGACAAAGAGAGCTGGTACCTTTGTTTGACGTAGTTTTTCCACGAGTGTTTTGATTTGGTCTGGTGTGCCTTCTTCTTCTGTATTGATTTCCCAGATGTAGGCAGATGGTACGCCATAGGCTTTTGAGAAGTATTTGAAGCATCCTTCACTAGTGACAATCAGTTTTTTCTCATCGGGAATCTTGTTAAATGTTTCTTTAGCTTCTTGGTCCTGTTTACTTAGTTTGTCTGTATAGTTTTAGATTCTTTTCTTATTAGGTCTTGTTTTTAGGGTCCTTAGCAATCAGTTGCTTGGCAATATTTTGAGCATAAATAATCCCATTTTCCAGATTAAGCCAAGCGTGAGGATCCTCCTTACCTTTTTCTGACTGACCTTCAAGGTAAATCACCTCAACACCATCACTAACTGCAAAATAATCTTTGTTTTCTGTCTTATGGGCATTCTTGACCAACTTAGTAAACCAGGCATTCCCACCAGTTTCTAAATTGATACCGTTATAAAAAATCAAGTCAGCTTGTGACGTCTTCTTTACATCATCAGGAAGAGGTTCGTATTCGTGAGGGTCCTTACCAACCGGGACAATACTGTGGAGAGTGATTTTATCTCCAGCAATGTTTTTGGTGATATCGGCAATAATGGAATTAGTCGTAACAACTCGTAATTTATCATTGCTACTGCCTTGTTTATTGCTACACGCTGCTAAAGCAACTACCGCTAAAAGTAATAGTGCTATTGTTGATAGTATTTTTTTCATAATATTTCCATCCTGTTATTTTATTGTTGATAAGTCTTATTCATGCCACTCTGTTTAGGGACGATGAAAAAGCTGATGAGAAAGAGAAGGGCAGATGTTAACACAATGCTTGAACCGGCCGCAATGTTAAAACTATAGCCTATAAAAAGACCTAGAACAGAGGCTAGGGCCCCAAAAACTGATGAGAGGAGAATCATGGTTTTAAGACTGTTAGCATATAAGTAGGCGGTAGCAGCCGGTGTGATTAAAAGAGCCACAATAAGAATAGTGCCAACACTTTGCATAGCAGTCACAGCAACCAAGGTGAGAATAACCATAAGTAAGTAATGGTAGAAGGTGACTCTAACTCCAATAGACTTAGCTAAGATTGGATCAAAGGATGTCAGGAGTAGAGGGCGAAAGAAAATTTTTATTGTTGTTAGTACGAGAAGGGCAACGGCAATCGTTATCCACATATCCAAGTCTTGTACAGCTAGAATATTTCCAAAGAGAATATGAAAGAGATCTGTGGAACTATTTGCGACACCTATGAGAATAATGCCAAGAGCTAGAAAGCTCGAAAAGGTAATCCCAATTGCCGTGTCACTCTTAATAATGGAATTGCTTTTGATATAGGTAATCATTGTAGAAGCTAAAAGTCCAAAGATGATAGCTCCTATGAAAAAGTTAATACCCAAGATAAAGGAAATGGCTACCCCAGGTAGAACCGCATGTGAAATTGCATCACCCATAAGTGACATACCTCTTAGAATAATAAAACAACCAACAGCACCCCCGACAATTCCAATAACTAAAGCCGTTATAAGAGCATTTTGTAAGAAGTGGAAATTTAGCAAACCATCAATAAATTCAGAAATCATTTACATCTCCTTTATAAAATAAACTGTTACCGTAGGTTTTACGGAGATTATCCTCATTAAAAATAAGATTAGTAGGCCCGCTAGCAATCAATTTACGATTGAGGAGGATGACTTGGTCAAAATAATGAGGGACCTTGCTCAAATCATGGTGAACAATGAGAATAAGCTTTCCTTGTTTCTTAAGTTCCCTCAAGGTGTTCATGATAATATCTTCACTAACAGAATCGATCCCAACGAAGGGCTCATCTAATAGGAGGACATCTGCCTCTTGTACAAGACAACGAGCGATTAGAACACGTTGAAATTGGCCTCCTGATAATTGGCTTATCTGGCGATGAGCCAGATCATTTAAACCGAGTAGAGCTAAAGCTTTTGTGACCTTAGACCAATCTCTTTTAGATAGGCGTTTAAAGAACTTGGTTTTGGAATAGAGGCCTAGAGAGACGCACTCTTTGACAGTAATTGGAAAGTTAAAATCAATTTCCGCCTTTTGTGCAACATAGGAAAGACGATTTAATTGCTGACGAATAGGCTGTTTATTGAATAGGAATTGCCCGGAGTGAGGGATAATACCAATAAGTGCTTTAATTAGGGTTGATTTGCCAGCACCATTAGGACCAATAATTCCGGTGATACTTGGTCCGTCTAGGTTTAAGGTGATATTATCT
>JBKWCO010000022.1:0-13330 GCA_046975465.1 Streptococcus sp.
AGCATCTGATTTGTAATCAGAGGGTCGCGTGTTCAAGTCATGTAGCCGGCATAAAGATGGTCCGTTGGTCAAGGGGTTAAGACACCGCCTTTTCACGGCGGTAACACGGGTTCGAATCCCGTACGGACTATATTTTATGGAGGATTACCCAAGTCCGGCTGAAGGGAACGGTCTTGAAAACCGTCAGGCGTGTAAAAGCGTGCGTGGGTTCGAATCCCACATCCTCCTTATAATTAACGCGGGATGGAGCAGCTAGGTAGCTCGTCGGGCTCATAACCCGAAGGTCGTAGGTTCAAATCCTGCTCCCGCAATATGGCTCGGTAGCTCAGTTGGTAGAGCAATGGATTGAAGCTCCATGTGTCGGCGGTTCGATTCCGTCTCGCGCCATTTTGTTAAGCGGGTGTAGTTTAGTGGTAAAACTACAGCCTTCCAAGCTGTTGTCGCGAGTTCGATTCTCGTCACCCGCTTTATTTGGATATTATAGCCAAGCATTTGCTTGGGCGCGTAGCTCAGATGGTTAGAGCGCACGCCTGATAAGCGTGAGGTCGGTGGTTCGATTCCACTCGTGCCCATTATATGGTCCGTTGGTCAAGGGGTTAAGACACCGCCTTTTCACGGCGGTAACACGGGTTCGAATCCCGTACGGACTATATTTTATGGAGGATTACCCAAGTCCGGCTGAAGGGAACGGTCTTGAAAACCGTCAGGCGTGTAAAAGCGTGCGTGGGTTCGAATCCCACATCCTCCTTATAATTAACGCGGGATGGAGCAGCTAGGTAGCTCGTCGGGCTCATAACCCGAAGGTCGTAGGTTCAAATCCTGCTCCCGCAATATGGCTCGGTAGCTCAGTTGGTAGAGCAATGGATTGAAGCTCCATGTGTCGGCGGTTCGATTCCGTCTCGCGCCATTTTGTTAAGCGGGTGTAGTTTAGTGGTAAAACTACAGCCTTCCAAGCTGTTGTCGCGAGTTCGATTCTCGTCACCCGCTTTATTTGGATATTATAGCCAAGCATTTGCTTGGGCGCGTAGCTCAGATGGTTAGAGCGCACGCCTGATAAGCGTGAGGTCGGTGGTTCGATTCCACTCGTGCCCATATTGGAGAATTACTCAAGAGGCTGAAGAGGACGGTTTGCTAAATCGTTAGGTCGGGTAACTGGCGCGGGGGTTCGAATCCCCCATTCTCCGTAGTATTATGACGAATTATCTTTTAGATAATTCGTTTTCTTTTTTTGAGGTGACAAAATGAAAAATAGTTTTTATCGATTTCTTCTTTATGGGTTTATTGTTATTCTATTTTTTGTAATGCTTTTTTCTTTTGTCTTTACTAATAAAAAATTAACGAAGGAAATCTCGTCTAATGTTTCGGGTTTTGTTACCAAAGTAGACTCAGTGATTTCAGTTCCATTTACTGCTTTATCAAAATCTCATAATGTTATTTCTGATCTCTTATCAACTTATAATGAGAATCGAGATTTAAAAAAATCTTTATCAAATTTAGAAAATCAATCATCTATTATTTCTAACTTGCAAGAAGAGAATGATTCTTTAAGAGCTTCGCTTAATCTTTCGGACAAGCTAAGTCGTGATAATGTTATAACAGCCGAAGTTTCCATGCGACCTTCTGTGACTTGGTTAAAAGAGTTAACGATTAATGTCGGTAAGTCTAAGAATGTTAGTAAGTCCATGCTAGCAACTTCTAATGGTGGAGTAATCGGTTTTGTAACTAAGGTATACGATGATACTACAACTATTTCTTTACTGTCTAGTAGTTCTAGTGATAGCTACCTTGCTTCTAGCGTCAAATCAGAGGATGATAACCAGATTTTCGGGATTATCTCTCGTTATGATAATAAAAAGAAGCTGCTAGAGATGACACAACTTAATTCATCTTCTAACGTTAAGGTTGGCACTGAAGTGGTTACAAGTGGTCTTGATGATGTATCGGTAAAGGATGTTCCAATTGGTACTGTAGACTCTGTGAGTGATTATGAAGGAAATCGTACGATTTTGGTAAAACCTTATGCTGATTTTGATAAAATTTCTTATGTTACTTTAGTTGGAGATGGTAAATAATATGAAATTATCCAAGTATTCATTATTCCTTTCTTACTGAGTATTGTTCCTTTTCTATGGGATGGTCATATTTCGATGATACTTAATCATTATTTATCTCCTGAATTTTTTCTATCATCTCATCTTTTTATTATTTATATTTTCATCTTAACTCTTGATTTTCCAAATAAGTATTCCTATCTTTACCTTGTTTATTTTGGATTTCTTTATGATACCTATTATTTCAAAACAGTTGGTATAGTAATTCTAACTTTGCCACTGTTATGCTATCTGTTAACTAGCTAGGTCGAATTGTTAAGAGAAATACCTATGTTGATTTTTTGTTAATGTTTTTATTCCTCTTTCTATTTGATACTATAAATTTTGGCTTTGCCTTATTTTATGGTTTCTCCAATGAGTCTGTGACAGATTTTATTATTTATCAACTAAGTCCTAGTATAGTGTTTAATCTTTTGATCTTTATCTTTATTAAACCTATTCTTGAAAAATTATTTTTGTATCTGTCAGTTGATAGATTTAAATAGAACTGTAATATTGGCGTAACAAAGTTTGCGCCATTTTTTGATACAATTAAAAGGTCTTATCGAAAAGGAGTAGTATTTTATATTATGAAAAAACGTATTCTTTCAGCAGTGTTGGTAAGTGGTGTAACCTTATCAGCAGCTGCATCAGTACATGCAGAGGATTATGATTCGCAAATCGCTGCTGCAGATAACGCAATTAGTAACCTTGCTTCTCAACAAGAGACTGCACAGGCTCAAGTTACTACAATTCAATCACAAGTATCAACTCTTAGAACTCAGAAATCAGAATTGGAAGCTAAAAATGCCGAACTTGAAAAAGTATCTGCAGATTTGGAATCTGAAATTCAAGAATTATCAAGTAAGATTGTAGCTCGTCAAGATTCTTTGGCGAAACAAGCTCGTAGTGCTCAACAAAATAATACTGCGACTAGCTACATCAACTCTATCTTGAACTCTAAGTCAATCTCTGAAGCTATTACTCGTATCACAGCTATTTCAAAAGTTGTTACAGCTAATAATGACATGTTGACAAAACAAGAGTCTGATCAAAAAGAGCTTGCTGCAAAACAAGAACAAAACCAAGCTGCTATTAATGAGATTGCAACTAATAAAGCAGAACTTGAAACTACAGAAGCTGGTTTGACAACTCAACAAGCAGAACTAGAAGCAGCACAAGTTGCTTTGGCTGCAGAATTGGCTACAGCTCAAGATGAAAAAACATCACTTGTTTCTGCTAAATCAACTGCAGAATCAGTGGCAGCTTCAACTGCAGCATCAGTTGCTCAGTCTCAAGCAATTGCAGAATCAGAGGCAGCAGCACAAGCAGTAGCTTCTTCAGAAGCGGCAGCATTTGTAGCTCAATCAGAGGCGGCAGCAACTTCAGAAGCTGTAGCTCAGCCTTCAGAGGCACCAGCTTCTGAAACATCGACAGCTTCAGAGGCTGCACAAGCACCAGCTTCATCAGAAACATCAGAAGCACAAGCACCTGCAGCTTCTACTTCAGAAGCACCAGCAAGTCAAGCGACAGAAACATCAGAAGCAGCACAAGCACCTGCAGCGCCAGCTAGTCAAGAACAACCAGAGTCGGCTGCTCCTGCAACTTCAGAAGCTGCTCCTGCCTCTACTTCAGAGGCACCAGTAAGTCAAGCGCCTGCAGCTTCAGAAGCACCAGCTCCAGCAGCTGAAACACCTAAAGTATCAACTGCCTCAACTCCTAATACATATCCTGTTGGTCAATGTACTTGGGGTGCTAAATCATTAGCTTCATGGGTTGGTAACTACTGGGGTAATGCTAAAAACTGGATTGCTAGCGCACAAGCAGCTGGCCACTCAGTTGGTACAACTCCTGTAGCCGGAGCAATTGCGGTTTGGCCAAATGATGGTGGGGGTTATGGTCACGTAGCTTACGTAACATCAGCATCAGGTGCAAATTCAATTCAAGTTATGGAAGCAAACTATGCTGGTAACATGTCAATCGGTAACTACCGTGGTACATTTGATCCAACATCTTCAGCTCATGGTGGTTCTGTATACTATATTTACCCATAATGACTACAAGAAGGCGATTCGAATTTTCTCGAATCGTTTTTATTGTGACTTTAAGTCCGTTTCGCTCCGAAGGTGCGAAACAAATAAACCACCCGCTATGATATGATACCTCTTAAGTAGACAAGGTAAATACCTAAAATCTACTTAAGAGGTATTTTTATGTCTAGAAGAGAAAGATTCACCCCATACGAGAAAGAACAAGCTTGTCTCGATTATATTAATGGAAATCGTTCCAGATCTGAAATATGTAACTGTCTCCATATTTCCACAAGGACGATTCAAGATTGGGCCGCCATCTATAAAAAATATGGGATTTTAGGATTCACAAAGAAAACAAAAAACAGTTCCTATTCAAAAGAATTTAAAATGGAACTTGTAGAAAAATGTATTAGTGGTGAGGCTTCATCTATTGATTTCGCCCAACCGTATCAACATGATACTTACAATTCCATGTAGTATGTGCTAAACTATTATTATCCTGTCTCATCAGGGGTCCTCCTTTTGTATATTAGTTAGTGGTCGGGAAACCTTATCTAATATAACACTTTAGGGGGACTTTTTTTGATACATCGCTAAAAGCTTTTCGGAACCACTAGCACAGCTAGTGGTTTTCGTAAGACAAAAAGACAGCCTCAACTGAAGCCATCTTCGCTATATAATCATATCTTCAGTAATGTCAAATTCTCTCAAGAGCTCCTGAATCGTATCAAAGTTCAGACGGAAATGCTCTAATTTATGACCATCAGAGCCGATAGAATACTTGCAACATCCCAAATCCTTAACAAGGCCCAAGGCATAACGATAAAGATCTTCGTGATGATAGAGATACATACTCTTTGCATTCAGCTCAAAAGCCAAATCATTAGCAAGCATTTTCTGGAAAATGCGTTTGAGCTGCTCCTCATAGGCTTTTAGCTCATCAACAGTCACATCAAAAAGTCGGAAACCATAGTCAAAGTGGGCCAGAACATCTGCCTCTACACGACCAATAGCATACCCCAACTTGTCAAGATACTCTTGAATAATGCTTGCCTTGTCCATATCCGCTACCTCATCATCAAGATAATCATTGACCCCATTATGGTGAACAGATAAAAGTTTGAGATCATAGTCCTTACCATCCAGAAAGTCTAAAATATCCCTTTCCCTAGGTTGGTAATAACCAATCTCGATACCACGTTTAATACGATTACCATACTTACGGTTAAGACTTTCAATCTCACGACTATAGGCCTCATACTCGGGCACATCATCCTGTTTGGTATAAGGATTAGAGAGATCATAATGCTCAGTCGTTACAATCTCCCCATCAAAATGCGTCAAATAATCAGTAAAGTTCGCATCCGAATCATAGGAATGATGGGTATGCAAATGGTTATCACGAATAGACATAACTACTCCTTATTTTTCAAATACATTGTAAGTTGCTTATGGGCCAACCAAGTCAAGCTCACCATGATTCCCTCATAAATAATAAAGAAAATCACAAAGCACTGAAGAAAGTACTCTTCTGGCAAAACATTGATAATCGGGTCCAAGATTGGATTAAAGAGCCAACTGCTATCCCCAGGAAAGAGGGCTTCATGAAAGAGCGTAAAAAACTCATCAAATCCGAGAAAAAGCCCCACAACCCCAATAAGGACTGGCAAGAGTGCTAGACTCATATAAAGTTTAACGTAAAGACAAAAGGTCCCTTTCTTCACATTTCCCAAAGAAAGTTACTGCTGGATAAGCTAGTAGAATAACAAGCGGCCAAATGAAAGAGCCACTTCACATCATGAAATGCTTAAGCCCACTCTCCGATGATGTAAAATCAGGCATGGACAGATGACCAACCCAAGGAAAGGTCAGGTACTGCATGAGGATATTGAAATCATGCCAGAGCTCTGTCTTGCCAAGAATGACATAGTCCAAAAGATGCATCCAATCAATATCAAAATAATAAAAGCCCCATGCCAGATAAATCGTCACTAGGATAGACAGGGCCAAGAGCCAAATCGGAGTCAGAACAGCCTCAATCTTAGTTCGCATCAAAATCCCACTCCACTAGACTAGAAAGTACATGGTCGGGTTTTACTGGTAAATTCGCAACCTCTTCCGCCTTGGTAAATCCAGTTGTCACAAGAAGTGTTGGAAAGTCATTTTTAATGCCAGCTGTAATATCAGTCAAGTAATTGTCACCAACCACGATAGTTTGGCTACGTTCTGTCCCAAGGATTTCAAGAGCCTTGTTCATGATAATAGCTTCAGGTTTACCGATAATGATTGGTTTCACGCGTGTTGCTGCCTCAATAAGGGCTAAAAGGGAACCGGCACCTGGAAGAAGGCCGCGTTCTGTTGGGATATTCAAATCTGGGTTTGTCCCAATAAACATGCTCCCTTATGGATGGCGGCGTTGCTTTAACCAACATTTCATAGGACTTCACGGTCAAGCCCACCTAACATGGTAGGATTTTCCTCATCTACCGTATACCTACTTCCGCAATAGCAGATTTAAGCTAGTCCACCGATAACATAAACCGTCTTACGATTCATATCGTTCATGTAGTCAACTGTCGCCAAAGTAGCTGTGTAAATGGTCTCAGGGCGTTTCAACTCACTGATTACATAAAAGCTCTTGCACCATCTCTGGTGTGCCTACTATTATTAGTCACAAAGATGGGGAATCTGGCCTTTGCAGCTCCTTAACGAGGCTCCTCCCTCAGAATACGGTCTTCCCCTTGTAAATGGTTCCATCTAAATCAATCAAATAACCTTTATATGTCATCTTACTCGTCTCCTATTTCTTTCCATTGGATAATGGCCTGAGCATGAATATTGCCATCCACACAAATCTGATGTTGACTGCTCAAACTTTCTTGGTCAAACTCATAGCCTGAATAAATCTCTGACCCATGATGAATTTCCTTAACATACTTGAGGTCAATATGGGCCGGTGTGTACTTGGTCAAAAAGTCCAAATCGAAAACATCCAACATCCACTCCAAGTACTTGCTATTATTAACATGGCCATTCATGTCTAGGTCAAAATAACGCACACGATAAAGCGTCTCAATTGGATTTTCCAAAGCCTTATAACGAGGCCCTCTAAGCAACTTTTTAGTTTTCAGCTTCATAAGGTGCCACCAACTCGTCTGGAACCTCAGCTACCTTACGTGTCTCATAATCCATGAGGGCAAAAGTAGTCTTAAAGAGCATGATTTGCTGACCAGCTTCATCGTGATGTAAAAATTACGGTAACAGAAAATCTTATTATAGGAAATAGCTTCCGTTGTAATGGTCACCTTTTCATTGTAGCGAGGCAGGCGGTCAATCTCAATCGCATAGTCTGTCACAATCCAAACCAGACCATATTGATCAAAAACTGCCTCGTCCGCATTCCCAAGAGACTCGACTGCATGGCAGATACTTGCAAGGAAAATGCCAACAAATGTGGTAATTTCACCTGATGCGTGATATCCGTCTCATAAAACGGAATCTGATAAGGAATACTAAATTAATCCCATCTAATCCTCCAATATAAATTGCTCAGCGACATTATCTCCCAGAAAGAGGCCCCGTTTGGTCATACGAATCACATCTGGATCCTTAACCAAAGCCCATCTGCTTGTAGTTTTTACAATGTCCCCATAAGTATCTGCAAATGATAAGCCAAACTTCTCTTCAAACCGTTTGATAGACACGCCTGATTTTTCCGTAAGCCAAGGAAGAATTCCTCCTCCATCATCTCCGCCTTAGTCAGATGCTCCTCGTGAAGTCTAGCATGCCCATCCTCGCTATAGCCTTAAGGTAATGCTGGATAGGCCCTCTATTGCGATAACGAACACCATCGACATAACCAGAGGCTCCAGCACCCACACCATAATACTCATCATTATTCCAGTACATGAGATTGTGACGACTCTCCATCCCAGGTTTGGTAAAGTTGGAAATCTCATAATGCTCAAAACCATTTTTTTCCAACTCTTGGATAATATAGTCAAACATCTCTGCTTCCAAATCCTCAGTTGGCAGATTGAGCTTACCCCGACGCATCTTATTCATAAAGACCGTGTGATGTTCCAAGATCAAACTGTAGAGACTTAGGTGTGGAATATCCAGTTCCAGTGCCTTTCTCACATTTTCCTTGACTTGATCCATGGTTTGACCAGGTAGCGCATAAATGAGGTCAATGGAAATATTATGGAAACCAGCAGCCTTTAAGCTATCAATGCTTTCATAAATCTGTGCTTGATTGTGACTGCGACCAATTTGACGCAAGTGCTTGTCATCAAAGGTCTGAACCCCTAGAGATACTCGATTAACAGCAGATTTTTTGAGTACTTCAATCTTATCAACTGTCAAATCCCCAGGATTGGCCTCAATAGTAAATTCCTCCAACTTAGACAAATCCAAGTTCTTCTGAAGATTGCTTAAAAGATAGTCCAATTGCTCGGCAGAAATAGCTGTCGGTGTCCCACCACCAATGTAAAGGGTGCGAAGTTCCTTGATATCTAAAAGCTCCCACTCACGAATCAAAGCCCGTAGGTAGTCATCAACGGGCTGATTTTTAATAAAGACCTTGGAAAAGTCGCAATAATAACAAATTTGTGTGCAAAATGGAATGTGCACATAGGCTGACGTTGGTTTTGTTTGCATGTAACTATTCTACCATTTTTTAAGCAGAAATGAGACTTCGAATGATAAGAGTTTGAGCCAAAAAAGAAGCCATCTCTCCAGATAGCTTCTTTACTTTATTTTGTTAATGAGAATGGGAAAGCATTATAGTTGCTATAATCAAAGGTTGGTCCCAAGTCAGAGATGAATTGACTGGCGTGTAGGTTCCATTTTCAAGAATAAAACCAGGCTTAGCTTGGAAACCAGCTCCCCCTAGTCCAGTAATACCAGGAAGCAAGGTTGAAAAATCGCCACCTTCCCAAACGTAGAGATTACCAGAAATTTGAACAGCTTTTGCAGTCGTTGAACTTTGACGATAGGGTTCGTAATCGACATTGAAATTAGCTTTTGAAGTGACGTTACCATTGGCATCTACTGCGAAACTAATATCTGTCGCCTGAGGACTGGTACCAGTCCAAGTTCCCACTAATGCTGCTGGAACAGGAGCGTCACTTTGACTATCCCTTGTTGTTTGACTAGACTTATTGGAATCAGAAGTAGCACTGCTACTTGCACCTGATTGAGCATCATTTCCAGCTGTAGCTTGATTTTTTGAGGAGCTAGCTTCAGGAGTACTCGCTTCTTCTTGACCTTGGTCTTTTTTTGAAGCTGACGCATCTGACTTAGCCTGTTTGTCGGTCTTCTTTTCAGTTGACCTTGTAGATGACTTAACTAACTGAGATGTTGAAGGTGTAGATGATGCTGCAGTGTCTTTTTCTGACTTAGAGCCACATCCGACAAGAGCTGTAGAAACAGCTACAGACAACAAAACAAGGGAACAAACACTAATAACTTTTCTTTTCATTTTCATAAACCTCTTTTCTATATGTCTATTATATCTATTTTATTACAAAAATCAAGCATTGTTTGTAATTTTGTAACATTTACGTCATTATTTGTATCCCTGTCTTAAGTTAATATGTCTGTGTAACCAAAAAAAGCCTATCACTCCTTGAGGAATGATAGACTTTGGGATATGATCTAAGCACTTCTTATCTGCTAGAGGTATCCTAATTACTATTTGTCTTCTCTTTCAATATAACCCCCTATGGAGAGAATGTTGAAGCTATCCTCCAAGATAATAATGCGCTTACCACCATCTACAACGATATAATAGTATGACTTTCTCGCATCGTGGTAGATGTCATTAACACTCTTAGCCTGATAACCATGTGACTTAAGAGACTTCTGTATTTTAGCAAACTCTTTTTGCACCTTATCATTATCTGCGCTGCCTGATTGATCCGCCAGATATTCTTTTAAAGGCTTAGCAATTAAGATATCTTTACCATCAGAATCTGTAGTAACAACCCCATTTTCAGAGATAGTCCCTTCTCCTTCTGAATCATCATCGGAATCAAATTTTTCCATTTGCCAACAAAAACTTTTGGAACCTGCTACCTTATGAAAAAGATATATCTTTTTAAATCTTTGGTACTTCTTGATCCGTAGTAGAGGTCTGATAAGAATAAATCTAGAACTAAGTTTGTCCCATCTTTCTGAATCAGATTATAGTAGCCAAACACATCCGTCTTTACCAGGATGATCTCTTTGGTCTGTAATTGGTATTTCTTGTCAAAATCAGCAATCGTTTTTAGTTTTGAATCACTGACGTCCTCTAAGCTTGTTTCAAACTTCTGTCTTACTTTCTGACCAGTAGAGATTTCTTTGATTTCTTCTTCCCTATGGCCTGCAACAAGTTTTGATTTTTCCCACTTAACTCATAAACCAAACCAGCATTATAACTAGTTACCCACAAACCATTCAAGTTTGTTTCTTTGAAAGAAAACAAAAAGAGGCCAAGACTTGTTGCTAGGACAAGAAATAAAGCAATACCCAAACCAATAAAGTCTTCTTCCCAAACTTTTTCTGTTTAACAAAGACAAGCTGCTGTGCTGAAGTTTGGTTGACCATCTGACCAGTCACTTGATTTGGTAAAGGCATGGCTCCTTCAGGCACGGAATTTCCATTGCTAGAAAAAGTAGCTTGTCTACCTTCCATAACAAACTCACCATTTTGAAGAGCCTCCTGGCACTCCTGGATGGTGGGTTTTCGATTATTTATCGCTTCAAAATAATCAATCCATTCTTTTCGATTCATCATTTCTCCTAACTGTTCTTAACAGAAAAATCTATCACTAGCTTGGAAGTGATAGATTTTTCAATTATTTAAGCACTTCTTGAGTCTTAGCGTAGTTAGCTTCAACAGCTTCTTTTTCAGCTTTCCACCAATCTTGGTGATCTGTATACCACTTGATCGTTTCTTCCAAACCTGATTCGAAGTTTGTGAATTGTGGTTCCCAACCAAGTTCTTCACGCAATTTTGTTGAATCAATAGCGTAACGCAAATCGTGACCAGCACGGTCTGTTACACGGTCGTAAGCATCTTTTGGTTGACCCATTTTTTCAAGGATGAGTTCAAGCACTTCCTTGTTATTCTTTTCACCATCAGCACCAATCAAGTAAGTTTCACCGATACGACCTTTAGTGAGGATAGCCCAAACACCAGTTGAATGGTCGTTAGTGTGAATCCAGTCACGGACGTTTTTACCTTCACCATAAAGTTTTGGTTTAATACCTGACAAGATATTGGTAATTTGACGTGGGATGAATTTTTCGATGTGTTGGTATGGTCCATAGTTGTTTGAGCAGTTTGAAATTGTTGCCTTAACGCCAAATGAACGCACCCATGCTTTAACGATAAGGTCTGAAGCAGCCTTAGTTGATGAATAAGGTGATGATGGGTTGTATTTGGTTTCTGCTGTGAATTTTTCACCAGGACCTTCACCATGTCCAGGAAGGTCTTCACGCAATGGAAGGTCACCATAAACTTCGTCTGTTGACACGTGGTGGAAACGAATGTCGTATTTACGAGCTGCTTCCAAGAGTGTGTAGGTACCAATGAAGTTTGTGTAGATGAATGGAGATGGGTCATTCAATGAGTTATCATTGTGACTTTCAGCCGCATAGTGAACAATGGCATCCGCCTTAGCAGCCAATTTGTCTACCAATTCAGCATCAGCAATGTCCCCTACAACCAATTCAACACGGTCACCAAGGATTTCTTCAATGTTAGCACGGTTACCAGCGTAAGTGAGTTTGTCAAGGACAGTCACATGTACGTCTGGATGATTGTTGTAGACATAGTGTACGAAGTTTGAACCGATGAAACCTGCGCCACCAGTTACGATGATATTTTTATATTCAGTCATTTTTTCTCCCAAAAATATTTTTTTCTTAATCGTTCCTTTGGCTAGTGAGGGACGCCAGCAACCCTTCGGTTTCATGGCTAAACCGAGTCAACTTCCGATTTTCCTAAGGACCCCTTATGTAATCTGTTTTCACTAGCAGAACACCCTAAATGCCCCGCAGCCGCGATACTGCTATGCAGTCTTTTTTACAAATCCTCTGGTTTGAGTGGTTTAACGTCTTTGAGCAATGGGTGATTTTTATCTGCTTCTGAGACTTCTGCTTCTTCCAAGTTTTCCCACTTGATATCAAGGCTTGGGTCAGCATAGTTGACAAAGGCGTATTTAGGTTTAAGCTCAAGTGCCCAGTAGTCGTTCACAAGATAGCTGTATGCGACCTTATCAGACAAAACTTGGAAACCATTGGCAACACCACGAGGAACGAAGATTCCTTTTGAGGCATCAATGACTGTTTGGTAAGTATTCCCAAACGTTTCGCCTTCACGAAGGTCAACCCATGTTCCAAGAACCTTTCCTTCATCTGCTACTGAGATGTATTTATCCCAAGGCTCAGCGTGCAAACCACGTAAAACATTTTTACGTGAGAAAGAAACGTTGTTTTGCAATTTTCCTTCTGCAAAGAATGATTCTGGAAAACCAAGCGGCAACATTTTTTCTTTTTGAAAATTTTCCTTAAACCAACCACGGTTATCCCCATGCACGGGATGTCAAATTCAATGCCTGGGATAGCATCAATCTTGTGCGCAAGTTCTTTTCCAAAAAATTGTTCTGTCATTATGCTTCTTCCAATCAAACGGAGCAAATATTGTCCGTATTCATTCTTTTAAGTGGTTGTGCCAATTCGAGGACCTGCTCTTTAGTGATGTAGCCCATACGATAGGCAATTTCTTCAAGGTTAGCCACTTGAACATTTTGCAAACGCTGAACCGTTTCAATGTACTGCGCCGCTTGCAAGAGACTTTCGTGAGTGCCTGTATCCAACCAAGCAAAACCACGTCCCATCAGCTCAACAGAGGTCCCCACGATCCAAGTAAGCCTTGTTAACATCCGTGATTTCAAGTTCGCCACGAGGACTTGGCTTGATATTTTTGGCAATCTCTACAACATCATTGTCATAGAAATAAAGTCCAGTTACAGCAAAGTTTGATTTTGGATGCTCAGGTTTTTCCTCGATTGAGATGGCATTCATATTGTCGTCAAATTCAACAACTCCAAAACGTTCTGGGTCCTTAACTTGATAACCAAAGACTGTAGCACCTTTTTCCTTAGCTTCAGCACGTTGAAGCATGGCAGAAAGACCATTTCCATGGAAAATGTTATCC
>JBKWCO010000023.1:0-13133 GCA_046975465.1 Streptococcus sp.
GCTATAGGCATCCTTGTCTAGTTCTTTACCATTTAGTGTCAAGATGGAATCTTTATAGACAACTATCGGTAGATTCAGTTCCTCCCCTTCAGCAGCTTGCCAAGTTAATACAAGATTACCATCTTCTAGTAGCTTTTCTGCCTTCTGATTCGTAACGATATTTTCGTAATAAAGATCATAAGTGTTCTGCTTACCTATTGTCCCATATATAGGTACGTAATCTGGTGTGGGTTTGACAACTAAATTTAAAAACTGTGACAAGTCACTGTCATTCATGGTAAGACTTATCGTCTGGTAATCTCCTTCAACGTAAGTATGTTTAACAATGGAAATAAGTTCACCATCTTGTGCCGCCGTTTTTACACGATCGGTAGTATCCATCATATTCTGAATGAGACCAACACCCGCAAAGGCAAAGAGTAAAACAGCAATACTTTTTCGCCAGTTTACAAATCGCGTGACCGTTAACCCCGTAATTGCTAAAAGTAAAATGGTGGCAGGAACAAAGAATCTAAATGGAAATTGAATCAGTTCAGCAAATGTATTTCCATTTTCTACTAGATACTGCCACGGAAAAAGACCTGTCGACAAGAAGAAAAAGACAAAATAAATAAAATGCAGTATTTTTTTCCATCTAGCAAATTTCTTCCAATTCAAAACAGCGTAAAGAAACTGTAAAATGAATAAAACCATTAATGAAATTGGGGTATATAGCCAGTATCTTGCTGTCCCATCTATCCCATTCTTACCTATTTCTCTATTTATAAATGGATCTAATAGATGATTAGTCCCTCTCAAATATAGGAGTACTAACCAGACATTGACAGTCAGTAAGAGAAACAGAATGACTGCTATACCGACTTGTACAAAGGTTTCCTTTTTCTTAGCGATAGGAGACTTTACAAAAGTGTAAAGATAAAAAGGAAGATACATCATCACTAATATCAAAGCACTGAGTACGTGAACCTGAAAAATTAATGCCATAGATAAGGCAAGTCTAATTGGTTCTACTTTTTGATAAAAGACATAGTGAATTGCCGGAATAAAACAAAAAGGTAGTAATGCTGCTCCCCAACTAGAGAAACCCTGTCGCATCGTCCAGTATTGGATAGAGAATGTTGTCGCATAGAGTAAACCTAGTGACAAGGCAATATTTGTCTTAACTTTACACTGCTTGAGCAAGGCATACATTGAGGACTCTGCTAGTATATGTAGTAATACCCTTGACACAATCTGATAACGAAACCAAGTGCCACTTATTAAAATAAGCCCTCCTTGTAAATAGGCAAAAAAAGGACCGTAAAGAGCATTGACAATGCGGCCTGACTGTTGGAATCCATATAAAGATAAAAAGTAATAAAGGTTACCATTTTTTAGTTGCATAGCAGCTTCATAGAACCTGTTATAGTGAAAGATGGAATCTGAACCTAAAATGACTTTTCTTGTAAATAGTTGTGGTGTAACCAATAACACAGCAAAAGCTATAATAATAAGGGGAACCCATAACTTTTCTTTTGATTTAAAAAATTGTTTCATTGCTAAACCTTTCATTCCTATTATAACAAAAAGGCCATGCCCTACCTAGTAATAACAAAAGCTCTATAAAACAGATTTCCTACATCCAAATTAAAAAGCTGAGAGTATGCTCCCAACTTCTATTAATATTAGTAATTCCAAGCTGACAAACCTTGTGCGTTATAGGCATTCAAGGCTGATTGAATTTGATCCTCAACTGTTGCAGTAGAGCCCCATCCAGGCATTGTTTGAAAAAGACCTGATGCACCTGAACCATTTGCTGCAGTATGATCACCATTTGACTCACGCGCAATAATTGACTCCCAAGTTGACTGAGGAACACCAGTAGCTGCTGCCATCTGTGCCGCTGCATAAGAACCAACTTCTCCTGCAGTATTGCCATTCGAAAGGATAACTGAGCCATTGCCATCGCAGCAACTGCAGGTGTTGTCCCTTTATCTGGAGTTGTGTAGTTTCAGTATTTGTTGTAGTAGTCTCTGACTGAGACTGTTGAGGTGTTTCTACTGTTTCACTTGTTGTCTCAGATTGAGGCTTACTTTCTTCAACGTTTTCTTGTTAGCTTTTTCTCTTTGTTGGAGCTAATTTCTGTTGATTTAACTAAATCTGCTGTTGATTCTGACGTTGTTGATGCTGTTGAAGGTGCTGGGGTAACAGAATCTGAAAATGCATTAACCAACCCTTTATTAATTAGTGTAGAAAGTGATACTGCCAAAATGACAATAAAACTTGTTACAATTGCCACTGGTACCGCAAATGATTTCTTCGCTGCTAATTTGATACGGCGTCCCTTATAACTTTTTTTAAACATAAATCCCTCCTAGTTAATTCTAGTTACATTCATCATAACTTAGTAATATTACTGCCGATTATTTGTATTATGTCTAATGTTACAATCATTTATCATTTTAATAAAAAAATGCCAAAAATCTGGCATTTTTCCCTTATTTGTATGAGATTTGACTAGTTTTCCTCACAATTCATTAAAATAAAGTCATTTAGCTTAATACCAACCATTAGCATTCCAGAAAGCAAGAGCTGCTGTCCATGAACCATAACGGCTTGCTACATAATTGTCTGCTACCTTCTCTTGATTTTCAGGAGACAAGTCTCCGTTCAAATATGATGATGCTAATTGGTAACGTCCATAATATTGCCCATTTTGAGCTGTATAGCTACCGCTTGACTCACGTTGCGCGATTTCTTCTTTGGCAGCTGCCTCTGAAGAAGAAAGATTTGTATTGGTTGCTTGAGTATCTTCACTTTGTGTAGACTCTGTTGATTGTGTTGATTCAGCAGCTGCTTCTGTTGTAGCTGAAGGTTCTGTAGTCTCTTCAGTTGTTTCATTAATTGTTAAGTTTTGACCAATAGAAATCTTATTGGCGTCTTGAATACCGTTTTTTGAAACGATTTCATCTACGGTCGTACCATTTTTCTTAGCAATAGCTGAAAGTGTATCGCCTTTTTGAACTGTGTAAGTTTCTGCATTAGCTAAAGCTGTTGCTCCAAGTGTTGCTACTGTAACAAGTCCAAAAAGACCTAATTTTTTAGTGTTAGATGTATTCTTTTTTTGCATGATGATGCTCCTTTATCTATTTATAGTCCAATCCATATTAGTCAAAGATTTTAAGTTATTTTATTGTTTATGACTAATAGGTAAATCAACTGGCTTACTCTATATAGGGATTTCTCAATCCAGACTAAGCTGAAGAACTATAACCATGTATCTAATACCTGCAAATATAACATCCCCTTGTTAGGGATATTAAAAATATTACAAGTAGGTTGGGATTAGACGAAAAAAGAACGCCTACGTGGGCGTCCATCTAAAACTTCTAGGTCTTAAGACCTAGTTTTTATTTATCTCAACGAATTAACTCTTAAGATAAAAAAGCATTAATCCTAAAGCTAAAATAGCAATAATTGATAAGGTATCTCGACCATTCCATGAAAGTCGACGATATTTTGTTCGTCCTTCACCACCTTGATAGCCTCGTGCTTCCATAGCAATCGCCAGAGCATCTGCTCGTTTAAAACTTGATGCAAACAAAGGAATTAAAATAGGTATTATTGACCGTACTTTTTGAATAATATTTCCTTCACCAAAGTCAACACCACGCGCCTTTTGAGCATTCATAATACGAGTCGTATCATCCATCAAAGTTGGTACAAAACGTAGACTCAAAGATAGCATTAAACCAATTTCATGTGCTGGCACTTTAAAACAGTCATAGGTTTAAAAGAGATTCAACGGCGTCAGATAAACTTAAAGGTGTTGTCGTTAGAGTAAGCAAAGTAGAAAAACTAATAATGAGGATAAATCTAAGGAATATCATCCAACCTTGATTTAAACCGACTTCCGTAATCTTTAAAAAGCCGATAGACCAAAGCACACTCCCTTTTGTATTGAAGAAAACTTGAAATAGGGTAGAAAATAAAATAATCCAAATCATTGGTTTGATTCCACCTAAAAAGAAACCAAGTTTTATTTTAGACAAGAAAACCAAGAAAAGTGTAAATAAAGTTATTACAGCATAAGTTAAGGGATTATTAGCCCAAAAGATAATAACAATATAAATCAGCATGGCTAATAATTTACTTCTAGGATCTAATCGGTGTATAAAAGAGTCCCCAACAATATAACGTCCAATAATTAACTTATCCATGCGACACCACCTCTACGAATTCCTCGATTGTAATAGGGAGACTTTCAAATTGATAACCTTTTTCTTGTAGCTGTAGCGCAAACTCTGTGATTTTAGGAACACCTAACTGCTTTTCTTTAAGAAAAGTAACCTTTTGAAAAACATCTTTAGGAGCTCCCGACAACACTAGTTGCCCTTTTTCCATAACATTCACAGCTGTTGCATAATCGGCAACATCATCCATCAAGTGAGTTACTAAAACAATCGTCATCCCAGAAAGATGTAATTGTTTAAATAGTGTCATTAATTCCTTCCGGCCCTGTGGATCTAGACCGGCAGTCGGTTCATCCAGCACTAGAATATCTGGTTGCATAGCTAGAATCCCTGCGATGGCAACACGTCGCATTTGTCCCCCTGATAAATCAAAAGGATTCTGTCCATGAAATTCTTCCGGGAGTCCAACTAATTTTAGACTTTCAATAGCACGTTGTTCTGCTTCTTCCTTAGAAACTCCGAAATTTTGAGGTCCAAAGGCAACATCTTCTAAAACAGTTTCTGCAAATAACTGACTTTCTGGAAATTGAAAAACTAAACCTACCTTCTTACGAATTGGTTTTATGTCCTTATTCTTTGATTGACTAGTTATAATAGTATCATCAACTTGACGTGACCGCTAGTTGGTAATAAAGTCCGTTCAACAACTGCATGATGGTTGACTTACCACTTCCTGTATGTCCAATAAAGGCTGTATATGAACCATCTTTTATTGTGGTTGTCATATCAAAAAGGGCACGCCCTCAAAAGGAGTACCCGATTGATAGATATAACTTACATTTTTGAGAGAGATTCCCATAGTTGTTCTACCAATTCCTTTTCTGTCAGATAGTCTTCACAATCTATCAGACCTTTATTTCTTAGCTTTTGAGTTAATAATGCACTAAAAGGGATATCTAAACCTAAGTCAACTAACTCTGAGCCCCTACTAAATAGTTCACGAGGACTTGAAACAGACTCCACTTTACCTTTTTTCAAAACCAAAACACGGTCACTCAAAGTGACCTCATCGAGATCATGAGTAATTGATAAAACAGTCATTCCGTACTCTTTACGAATAGCTTTAATAGATTGAATCAATTCCTGGCGACCTTCTGGGTCAAGCATGCTGGTTGCCTCATCCAAAATCAAAATAGATGGTCTCATAGCTACAATACCTGCAATAGCCACACGTTGTTTTTGGCCTCCAGATAATCTAGCTGGCTCTCTATCCTTAAATTCTGACATTCCCACAAATTCCAGAGCCTCTTGAACTCTTGAAGCCATTTCTTCATAGGGAACACCTTTATTTTCAAGACCAAAAGCAACATCATCTTCAACAGTTGCCCCAACAAATTGATTATCTGGATTTTGAAAGACCATACCAATCTTATTACGAATCTCCCAAACATTATCCTCTGTCAACTCTTGTCCATCCACAATAATATGACCTGATTCAGCCACCAGTAGTCCATCAATAAGACGTGCTGTCGTGGATTTTCCGGAACCATTATGACCAACAATGGATAGCCACTCTCCAGGTTTCACGTGAAACGACACATCATCAAGAATATAAGATGTCTGGTCTTGATTATATTTAAACTTTAAATTTTTTATTTCAATCATTGTTTTATCGTACTACTTAAAAGTGTCTCTAAATAAGAATCCTGCACCTTTGAAATAATCATAGCCTGAGTAAATCGTAAAGAATAAAGCTACATAAAGCATAATCATTCCTATAAGATTCACATGACACAATAATAAAATAATAGATAGCATCTGTGTCACTGTTTTTATCTTACCAGGCATAGCCGCAGCAAGAACTGTCCCCCGTTTTCAACTAATAGAAGACGGAGACCTGTAACAGCTAGCTCTCGACAAATAATAACTGAAACCACCCAGGCTGGCGCTTGATTAATACCGACTAACATAATAAATGCTGACATCACTAGCATCTTATCTGCCAATGGATCTGCAAATTTCCCGAAATTAGTAACAACATGCCATTTTCGTGCCAAATAGCCATCTAAATAATCTGTAATACTGGCAATAGCGAACACAACCGCAGCAGCAATATGCATGACATTACTTGACGCAAGTGACGTCATCAACAAAAAAATAGGAATTAAAACAATTCTAGCAAGGGTCAACAGGTTAGGTAAATTTTCTTTTTTGAACATTTCTTCTCGATTCTATTGGATTGTTAAAGTTAGGTAACTAGGTGTATCTTTATCTAATTGAGATAAATCAAGTGACTCCCCATTTACCTTCAGCGTTACTTTTGAAGATTGAGCAATGATAATTTGAGTTGGTTTAGTTTTATCAGAAAAATCTAAAGAGTATTTTGAATTTTTCGTTTTTGAAAGGAGGTAACTCTCTGAAGTATCTGAGTTATCTACTGAAAACCATGTGTCATCGCTATCTTTTGATAACTCCACATCTAAAACTACTGAAGAATTTACATTGGAGAAATCAACCATTAGTTGATTGCCTTGAGTTGTCGTTGTAACATTTGCCCCCGAAACGGTAACCTCAGAAATGCTTCGTGACGATTTAGCCCTACTAGCCGTTGACAGATGATTAACTGTAGAGATAGTATTTGGTTTTATCACCTGAGGTTGATTAGAAAGATGTCTAATAATAATATAACCTACTGAGCAGATGATAAGTAACGAAACCGCACTAAGCATTAGTAAAGGTAGATAGTTAGACTTTCTTTTTTCTTCACGTTTATGCTTTAAAAAGCGTGACATGGGAGCTTTAGCAGCTAAGGTATCTTCCTTACGTTCAACGGGTTTCTTCTCTTTTTTTAGTTTTTGCTCATTCTGTTTCTGCTCCTCAAACAGACGTTTTCCATCTAAACCAACCGAAGTGGCATACTTTTCAAGCGCCTCTTGCTGAATGTCCTCTGGCAAAGCTTTAAGTTGATCCATTTCCATAGCCAGAAGAAACTGGGCTTCGACTCCAGAAATTTTTTCTACATCATACAAACTTAACTCTTTCTTTATACGCGCTGCACGTAATTGCTCACCTAGAGAGTGTAACTTCATTTTTCCCCTTTCTAATATTCTTCTTTGTTTTCGTGTCTCTATTATAGCAAATAATCACTTATTTAGGGAAGACAACAAAATCGGTAATCTCCATATTTGAGAGATAGTGATTCAAAAAATCCTTCAACTCCTTGGAAGTAATGCTCATCAGTTCCTGACCAAAATCAAAGTATGTTTTATCATTCTCAAAATAAGCTAAATATTGGCTTCCTAAATTCTGGATATTGTCTAGACTACGTAAAAATTCACCATACAAAGCTTTCTTTTGTAGATCCAATGCTTCTTCCGTCAACAATCGTTTTTTATCTGCCGATGTCATCACTTGACGAATTAAACTTGACATACGGATAGGCTCTGCAGTGTCCATAGTCATAATGACAAATGAATATCGATTAGATACCTCGTATTCAATTGACACAGACTCGTCTATTTTTCCTTCAGCATACCAATTTTGATAATAAGGAGACGTCCAGCCAAACAGTAAATTGAACAATAACTGTACCAGTATGTTTTCTCTCATACGATTATCAGTAAAAGGAACACTCTTAAAACCAATGGCTAGTTTTGAGATGAATATCTCCATTTGAAAACTATCTAATTTTTGGATATCTGACTCAATGGGGTGCTTTTCTTTCTCGACTATTCTCTCAGGTGGTGTAAACTTACTTTGTTTTTCATTGACAAGAGTGTAAATATTTTCAACATCAAAATCGCCCACTAAGACGAGATGACAGTTTGCTGGCCTGTAAAAGCAATCAAAATTATATTTTAAGTCCTTTACAGTAATTTTTTCAATGCTATCAACACTTCCAGCAATGTCTTGTCCCAATATAGTATTAGGATACAAACTTTGTAAACAACCTAGATAAACTCTGTAGTCAGGATCATCCTGATACATATTTATTTCTTGTTCAATAATTCTTTTTTCATGATTGACAGCATCTTCAGAACTTGTAAAGCTCGATGTAAATTTTAATAAAAGCTCTAAAGACTCCTCAAAGTGGTCAAGGGTAGAAAAATAATATGTTGTCTTCTCCAATGTTGTAAAAGCATTGACATCAGCTCCAAGCTTGACAAAATCCAATGTCACATCCCTTCCCTGCTCATCCTCAAATAGCTTGTGTTCAAGAAAATGAGCAATACCTGCAGGGTAAGATTGTGACTCTCCATCAATATAAAAGTGATTATCTAGCGCTCCAAAATTTGTTGACAAAAAGGCGGCTTTTTCTACAAATCCTTTTTTCTTAATGATTGATAAAGACATACCACTATCTAAAATTGCTGAATAAACTTCTTCATCAATTTTTTGATAATAACGTTTCTTCAAAGCAGCCATTCTAAGATACTCCTTCTAAAAAGAACAAACTCTGTAGCTTAACTTGACGCGCTACACGGCAAACATCTTTTTTAGTAACCTTCTCAATCTCATCTAACCAATTCTCCAATGAAAGACTTTTATCGCCAAAAATCACCTTATTAAAACGTTGTTCCACTAATGTTAAGGCATGATCTTCAGAGAGTAAGGCATTCATTCGTATGATTTTTTTGGTTTGATTCAGGAGAGAACTTGAAAAACGTCCTAATTTAATGTAATTCAATTCTCTACTAATTCCTCGCATAGCCTGATTTCTATTAGATTTTTCAATTCCAGCGTAAACTTCCAGTAAACCTGTAAAGATATCAAATTGGCTACTAATTGAATAAGCTAAGCCTTCCTTTTCTCTAAGTGTTGTAAATAAAGCTGAATGGGCAAATTCACCAAACATGGCATTGAATACAATTAAAGCAAAGTAATCTTTATCTCCATATTGACAAGTAAACTGATATCCCAACTGTAAATAGATTGACTACTTTGTCTAGGTTCTATTTTTCTTTTACGACGTTGGAAAAGCTGACTATAGCTAAACTGTAAATCAACTTGACGTCCCTCCAAAGGAAAACGATGTAACGCTTGGAGTACTTGATAATCATCAAATTCTCCAACCATAAAGATATCAATACGATCTCTTGTCAACATGCTTTGAAATTCTTGATAAGCTGTAAACGAGGTTTCTGCTTCAACAAGTTCTGCTTGACCATATTTGGGAACTTTCAATCCCTCGTTTACAAAATAAAGCTCTCTTCCCTTAACTTCACTGTAATAGTAATTATTCTCTGTGTCAACATCCAGGTAGGTCATTAAATTTTGTTTTTCTATGTCAAATACTTTATTTTGGTATTGAGCTACTCTTGACAGTGGCTTGTAAAGACACTCTTTCAAAAATCCTAGCACTTCCCAAAATAATCCTTCATTCGTAGGGATAAAAGCATCTTTCAGATATGTCAACTCGATGTCAACGCTATGTGTCAATCCTTTAGTTGACACTTTAGTTGACAACTGTGTTCCATAAAGAGAAGCTAGTCTCTCTTTAAAAGACTGTACTGTTGGATACGTCTGATTGGCTGTAGCCAACATTTGTGAAACTAGGGCTCGTTTAGCAATTGTTTGTTTATTCAAAGAACCTGTCATTCGAAAAACAATACGATTAGTTTTATATTTTTGTGTTGGAATGAAGTGTACATAGACACCATCAGCAATTTTCATTGATAACCTCTAAAAAGTTTATGCTTCCAATTATACCATTTTTATGCTATCTTATCTCAAGAGAAAGTTGAGGTACTATGGAATATAAATTATTTGATGAATACATCACACTGCAGGCACTTTTAAAAGAATTAAGTATCATTCATAGTGGCGGAGCTATTAAAGGATTTTTAGCTAATAATACCGTTTTATTCAACGGTGAGGATGAAAAACGTCGTGGAAAAAAACTTCGTTATGGAGATGTTATTACCATTCCGTCTGAGGAACTTGAAATAACGATTGTAGCTCCTACGACAAATGAAATTGAAGAACATCAAAAAGAAGTTGCTGAAAAAGCACGTGTTGCTGCCATTGTTAAAAAAATGAATCAGGATAATAAAAAGAAACAAAAAGCACATCCGTCAAAAGAAAGCAATAAAACTAAACGAAAACCCGTTCGTTTCCCAGGAACCTAACTATGTGGCTCGAAAAAATTGATATTCAACACTTTAGAAATTATACTGAAGCCTCTGTGAGCTTCTCACCTCATCTCAATATTTTTCTTGGTCGCAATGCCCAAGGAAAAACAAATATTCTTGAGGCCATCTATTTTCTAGCATTGACACGTAGTCATCGGACCCGTTCAGATAAAGAACTTATTCAATTTCAACAAAATACTCTCAAACTGAACGGCATCGTGCATCGTCATAGTGGGAAGCTACCTCTGGAAATCAGTTTATCTAATAAAGGACGCATAACAAAGGTTAACCACCTCAAACAAGCTAAATTATCCGATTATATCGGTCACATGACTGTGGTACTATTTGCTCCTGAGGATTTACAACTTGTAAAAGGATCTCCAAGCCTGAGACGTAAATTTATAGATATTGATTTAGGACAGATTAAGCCTGTTTATCTCTCAGACTTATCAAGTTATAATCATGTACTCAAACAACGTAATGCCTATCTCAAATCTACTGACAATGTAGACATTAATTTCCTCTCAGTGTTAGATGAACAGCTTTCCGATTTTGGAGCACGAGTTATCGAACATAGACTAGAATTTATCAAGCAATTAGAGGAGGAGGCAGATAGACATCATAGTAACCTCTCAAATCAGATAGAGCGCCTTAAAATCTCCTACGAATCTAATATCCCACTGGAAAATAACAAAGTTATTCGCGAATCATTTTTAACCACGTTAAAGCAAAATCACAAAAGAGATATCTTCAAAAAGAACACTGGTGTTGGTCCACATAGGGATGATTTGACATTTTACATCAATGACATGAACGCATCTTTCGGCAGTCAGGGGCAGCAACGTAGCCTCATTCTTTCTTTAAAAATGGCTGAGATTGCTCTGATAAAAAAAGTAACAGGTGAATTTCCTATTCTTCTCCTCGATGATGTCATGAGTGAGCTTGACAATCACCGTCAACTTAAACTGTTAGAAAGTATTGACGAAGAGGTTCAAACCTTCATGACGACAACTTCACTTGATCATCTGAGTAACCTACCACCTGATTTAAAGACCTTCTTAGTCAAGAATGGTAATATTTATGAAAAACAAGTCGATTAAATGACTTGTTTTTCTTTTTTTGGTAATTGACAGATGTGACAAGTATCATCCAATAAGTTGTAAATCCTTTCAACATAAATCCTTTATTAACAACTATACTCACGTAAATACGTTGTAAACTTATTGTAAATATCTCTGTAAACAAAAAGTACTTATCTGAGATAAGTACTTTTATGTTTATTAATGAGCTGAGTAGTTAGGCGCCTCGTTGGTAATTTGAACATCGTGAGGGTGACTTTCAATAAGTCCTGCACCTGACATTTCAACAAATTGAGCTTTGTCATGTAAAGCCTGGATATCTTCTGCACCTGTATAACCCATACCTGCACGGATACCTCCAATCAATTGGAATACGATATCAGCAGCAGAACCTTTATAAGCTACACGGCCTTCAATTCCTTCTGGAACAAGTTTATTCGCTTCATTAACTGCACCTTGGAAGTAACGATCGCTTGATCCCTTCTTCATCGCTGCAATTGATCCCATACCACGGTATGATTTATATTTACGACCTTGGAAAATCTCAGTTTCACCTGGTGCTTCATCAGTACCAGCAAACATAGAACCAAGCATTACAGCATTACCACCTGCTGCAAGAGCTTTTACAATATCACCTGAGTATTTGATACCACCATCAGCAATGATTGTTTTTCCGTATTCACGCGCAACACTTGCAGCATCGTAAATAGCAGTGACTTGAGGAACACCTACACCCGCAACCACACGTGTTGTACAAATAGAACCTGGTCCGATACCTACTTTAACGACATCAACACCTGCTTCATAAAGTGCACGCGCACCTTCAGCTGTTGCAATATTTCCTGCAATCAAAGTACGATCTGGGAAGTGGGCACGAATTTCAGCAATTTTACGAAGAACACCTGCTGAATGACCATGTGCAGTATCAATGACAATAGCATCTGCGCCTGCTTCAAAGAGAGCTTCTGCACGTTCAAAGGTATCAGAAGTAACCCCTACAGCACCTGCTACCAAAAGACGACCGAATTCATCCTTAGCTGCATTAGGAAACTCGATAACTTTTTCGATATCCTTAATAGTAATGAGTCCTGACAAACGACCTTCTTCATCAACTAGAGGTAGCTTTTCAATACGATGCTCATGAAGAATACTTTCAGCTGTTTCAAGATCTGTTCCAACTGGAGCAGTGACCAATTGCTCAGAAGTCATGTGTTCTGAAATTGGAGTATCGTAATTAGAGATAAAACGCATATCACGGTTTGTGATAATACCAACCAATTTACGATTTTCAAGTGTCTCAACAATTGGAACCCCTGAAATACGGTAACGTTGCATCAACTCTTCAGCTTCAGCAACTTTATTTTCAGGCGTTAAGAAGAATGGATCAATGATGACACCATTTTCAGAGCGCTTTACTTTTCGAACTTCTTCAGCTTGTTCCGCAATAGACATGTTTTTGTGAATGACACCCAAACCACCTGCACGAGCAATTGAGATAGCCATCTTACTATCTGTGACCGTATCCATGGCTGCAGTGATAATTGGGATATTTAATGTCAAATTTTTAGCCAATTTCGTCTTCAAGTTGACGTTGTTTGGTAGAACATGACTTTCCGCAGGAATAAGCAATACGTCATCAAAAGTGTAACCTTTTTTCAAGAATTTAGTGTCCCAATTTGACATTATAATCGTCCTCTTTTCTCAAAGTTTTGAGGTATAAAAACCCCAGTCTATTTTTTAATTGATAATAT
>JBKWCO010000024.1:0-13074 GCA_046975465.1 Streptococcus sp.
GGTGGACTGTTAATTGATGTCAGAAGTCCAGAAGAGTATGCAGAAGGACATGTTAAGGATGCCCTCTTAATACCTCACACCCAGTTTTTCTCTGCTGACATTCCAGCCGAAAAAGACACTTCCATTTACCTCTATTGTAAAATGGGCCCTCGTGCAGAATTTGCTGCATCAGTCCTTAAAGAGCGAGGCTATACTAAGGTGACTAATCTAGGTGGCTTGGATGATATGGAAGCATTAGGTTTTGAATTTGAAGAATAATAGAAATAAGGTCACCTCAAGGTGGTCTTATTTGTTTTCAGAAAAGTTTGATAATTACTTGACAACGTTTTCATAAAAGCGTAGAATCTTATTTGCTAAGACAAAGCCTATGAAATGACTTTGCCAGAACTTGACTAACTTTGCGTATTCCGATTGAGATAAGCTTTGTTGGATCTATCAACGAAGTAGGGTATCAATTGGTAGAGGAGGATTTTATATGTCTAAAGTTGCTATTGTTACAGGTGCAGGTCAGGTATTGGTTTTGCGATTGCAAAACTTTAGTTGAAGATGGATTTGAAGTTGATTTTAGATTACAATGCTGAAACTGCTGATAAAGTGGTAGCTGAATTGTCAGCAGACAAAGCATTTGCGGTTGTAGCAGATGTCTAAACAAGCTGAGGTAGCAGCAGCCTTCCAAAAGTTGTTGATCACTTTGGCGATTTGAACGTTGTTGTCAATAATGCTGGTGTGCACCTACAACTCCACTTGATAATCACTGAAGAACAATTCCATCGTACATCCAATATCAAGGTGGTGTGATCTGGGTACCCAAGCTGCCCAAGCAATTTAAAGCACTCGGTCATGGTGGTAAAATTATCAATGCAACATCTCAGGCTGGTGTCGTTGGTAACCCTAACTTGACTGTATACGGTGGTACTAAATTTGCAGTTCGTGGTATCACTCAAACTTTGGCGCGTGATTTGGCTGAATCAGGTATCACTGTCAATGCTTATGCACCAGGTATCGTTAAGACTCCAATGATGTTTGACATTGCCCACGAAGTTGGTAAAAATGCTGGTAAAGATGATGAATGGGGTATGCAAACTTTTGCTAAAGATATCACTTTGAAACGTCTTTCTGAGCCTGAAGATGTGGCAGCTGCAGTAAGCTTCCTTGCTGGACCTGACTCAAACTACATCACTGGTCAAACAATCATCGTTGATGGTGGTATGCAATTCCATTAAGATTAAGAGGGAGAGCGGAAGCTCTCTTTTTCTTGAAGAATCATAATATTTCTGATAATATAAGGTTAAATAATTACGCTTAAAGGAGTCTTCCTATGTCAGACATTTTACACTATATTGCTGAGCATCCATTTTATTGCCTTATTCTATTAGGAGTTGTTGTACTAGCCTGTGGTTTAGGTCCATTTTCAAGTAGTTCAACAGAAAACAAGCGTTCAGCAATTATTAATAAGCACTACAACGATACTTTTAAGAAATAAGAAGGAGTAAATGCGGTCAGAAAGCAGATATTAGAGATAGGCAAAAGCCTGTCTTTTTTGTATAATAGAAGGTAACGATTAGTTTTTTTATAATCACAAGGAAGAACTAGGAAAGATAAAAATGCCAAATATTGAAGAATTAAAACAAAGACAGGAGAAGATTCGTAACTTCTCTATTATTGCCCATATTGACCATGGTAAATCAACTCTTGCCGACCGTATCTTGGAAAAGACTGAAACAGTGTCAAGTCGTGAGATGCAGGCGCAACTCCTTGATAGTATGGACCTTGAGCGTGAACGTGGAATCACTATTAAACTAAATGCCATTGAGCTTAACTATACAGCTAAAGATGGTGAAACATACATTTTCCACCTTATCGACACACCGGGACACGTGGACTTTACTTATGAGGTCTCACGTTCTCTTGCTGCCTGTGAGGGTGCCATCTTGGTGGTGGATGCAGCTCAAGGGATTGAAGCTCAAACTCTTGCCAATGTTTACTTGGCCCTTGATAATGACTTGGAAATCTTACCAGTTATCAATAAAATTGACCTTCCAGCTGCAGATCCTGAGCGTGTGCGTACAGAGGTTGAAGATGTCATCGGACTAGATGCTTCTGAAGCTGTGCTTGCATCAGCTAAGGCCGGTATTGGTATCGAAGAGATTCTCGAACAAATCGTTGAGAAAGTGCCTGCACCTCAAGGTGATGTTGAAGTCCCTCTCCAAGCCCTTATCTTTGACTCTGTTTACGATGCTTACCGTGGGGTTATCCTCCAAGTGCGTGTGGTTAACGGAATGGTGAAACCTGGCGATAAGATTCAAATGATGTCTAATGGTAAGACCTTTGACGTTACTGAGGTGGGTATCTTCACACCTAAAGCTGTTGGTCGTGATTACCTTGCGACAGGAGATGTTGGTTATATCGCAGCCTCAATTAAGACCGTTGCGGATACCCGTGTCGGTGATACCGTAACCCTTGCGGATAATCCAGCTGCTGAGCCACTCCATGGCTATAAGCAAATGAACCCAATGGTGTTTGCAGGTCTTTACCCAATTGAGTCCAACAAATATAACGACTTGCGTGAAGCCCTTGAAAAACTCCAGTTGAACGATGCCAGTCTTCAATTTGAGCCTGAAACGTCTCAAGCCCTTGGTTTTGGTTTCCGTTGTGGTTTCTTGGGTCTTCTTCACATGGATGTTATCCAAGAGCGCTTGGAACGTGAGTTTAACATCGACCTCATCATGACAGCACCATCGGTAGTTTACCATGTTAATACTACTGACGGTGAGATGCTTGAAGTGTCTAACCCATCTGAGTTTCCAGATCCTACACGTATTGATGCTATCGAAGAACCTTATGTTAAAGCTCAAATCATGGTTCCTCAAGAGTATGTTGGTGCGGTTATGGAGTTGGCGCAACGTAAACGTGGTGATTTTGAGACTATGGAATACATCGATGATAATCGTGTTAACGTTATCTATCAGATTCCACTTGCTGAAATCGTCTTTGACTTCTTTGATAAATTGAAGTCATCAACTCGTGGTTATGCAAGTTTCGATTATGAATTGTCAGAATACCGTCGCTCACAATTGGTGAAAATGGATATTCTCCTTAATGGTGACAAGGTCGATGCCCTTAGCTTCATCGTGCATAGGAATTTGCCTACGAGCGTGGAAAACTTATCGTTGATAAACTTAAGAAAATCATTCCACGTCAACAATTCGAAGTGCCCATTCAAGCGGCTATCGGTCAAAAAATTGTTGCTCGTACTGATATTAAGGCCCTTCGTAAAAACGTCTTGGCGAAATGTTACGGTGGTGACGTTTCACGTAAACGTAAACTCCTCGAAAAACAAAAAGCCGGTAAGAAACGTATGAAAGCCATCGGTTCGGTTGAAGTCCCACAAGAAGCCTTCTTGTCAGTGCTTTCAATGGACGAAGATGAGAAATAAGAGTAATAGTCAGAATGTGATGTTCTGGCTATTTTTGTAAAAAAGTTATGATAAAGAAGATTTTAAAATTTCCCGTCTCGAAGCGTGGAAGGATTTATACTGCGACTTTACTGACACTTTTCTTTTTAGGAAATGCATATACAAAGCACAAATTTCATGAAAAAGCTGTAGAAGAGTTGCAGACGGCCCTAAAAGCAGATAAGGTAACTTCCAATGAGATTTTTGGTAGTCGTCAACAATATGTTGCCATTAGTCATGAAGAACCCACTTATTATAATTCTGAAGATAATGTAGCTACTGAATTAATTGGTAGAAATCATTTTGTTCGCTATTACGATACCATGAGTAGTCTGCATCAAGCTCATTTGGTAGTTTATGATATTAACAAAAATTTTGAAAAGAAAATTATTAATTTGACCCCATATTTGAAGAAAATCAAAATTTTGAAGATATTAAGGAGTTTGGTGTGTCTTTAAGAGAGATTGATGGTTATGATTATGTTTTCTTGACTACTTCTCAAAGCGATAAGCAATTTGCTTATAATCTCGATACCAATCAATTTTTAACTAGAGACCTACCAGATTATTCTTACAGTAAAGATGAACTGCTTTATTTTGGTGATAAGAGTTCTGCTCGAAATCAGATGAATGATAGCAGCATGTGGGGATATTTAAAGAGAGAAGGAAACTTAGATGAGCTTTTAAGGAAGTCACCGGCCCCAAAGGACAGCTATTTATCTGCTCACCTAAACCTTATCATAGAAATTGATAATGTAGATACTTCCAAAGAGGAGAGTCAGATTAATCTATTTAATGACAATCCCAAAGTCAAACATATTTACCAAGAAGCTGTTAATCAGACAACAACAAATAGTAATACAATAAAGAAATTTAAAGTATTGACCCGTCAAGGCAAGGAGGGAGATTTTCCAGCTGGTCCAACTGAGCCAGTGAAAAGTAAAGGACCTGATAAACCAAGTGCACCAAAGAAAGTTTCAGAATTAAATGTTTTTTCTGATTCTATTTTTCCTGTTAAAACTTTAAGTTTTAGTGAGATTCTTAACAAAAAGGCTCAACAAGACTATCAGAAAGACTATCGAGCTTACGAAAAAGCACGTCAAAAAGTTCAAAAGGATTACGATAGGGAATATAATGCCTATAAAAAGCAATTAGCTCAATATGAGTCTTATAGAGATAGAGAGTACGAAACACAATCACAAATCTATTTTTCTCCTGAAGAGCAAACAAATGATATTTTACATTGGTTAGGAACAAATGGTGAAAATGCGATTGTGGTTTCTGTGGAGGACAGTGCTGGTATTAAGAAAGACATTCATTCATTTGCTGATATAAAGGATTGGGTGGATAAACATGATGACGATAACAATATAAAATCTGACTTTAGAGACTATAAAGAAGTTAAATAATACTCTCATGGGTCTTGTAGTCTTAATAGGAAACCCATTACAAGATTTTTCCCATCTTTAGGCTATAATAGACAAAAAGAAGCGTTGGGAGGTTGCTATGGAGATTACAAACTTTATTCCCAGTCAGCGACAGGCTATTTTGGAGCGTTTTCAGCAGGTGGAGGACTTGGGGTTTGGAGCTATTCGCATTGAGATGAAGGTCTCTAACCCTATCGGTATTATCTATGAGTGTTACCTCATAGCTGGTGACAATTATTTTCGGATCAGCCTGTGGTCTCTTTCCGTATTTTGTATGAAAAAGATGTCGAGCGTATTTCTTTGGATGTGAATGATATTCCAGGACGTTCCAGTCTATCCAATTATTTACAACTTTTGAATATTTTTGAGGCTTTGCAAAATTATCTGAATCGTGAATTTTCTAAGGTCAAAAACACATAAACATCTGATAGCATTCAGGTGTTTATTTTGATTTAAAGTGCAAAATTCACAATCTTTTTTCACAAGAATGCTTAAAAACTGTGCTATAATGATAACAGAATTGTGAAGTGATTAAAGTTTGTGAAAAATCGATCAGGCTTTGACCATTTATGACTTATATTTGAAAGGAAAGTAGGCTCTGTAGTTGATGAGCCAAAAGGACTTGGTTAATGTCAGAAGGAAAGCAATTGTATGGTGCTGATTTAGTGGTTGATAGCTTGATTAACCACGATGTTAAGTATGTTTTCGGGATACCTGGAGCGAAAATTGATAGGGTTTTGATACGCTTGAAGATAAGGGGCCGGAATTGATTGTTGCTCGTCATGAGCAAAATGCAGCTTTATGGCTCAAGGAGTTGGTCGAATTACTGGAAAACCGGTGTTGTCTTGGTGACATCTGGTCCCGGTGTTTCTAACTTGGCGACTGGTTTGGTTACGGCAACTGATGAAGGGGACCCTGTTCTTGCTATTGGTGGTCAGGTTAAGCGTGCAGACCTCTTGAAACGTGCCCACCAATCAATGAATAACGTTGCTATGCTTGAGCCAATTACCAATATGCAGCTGAAGTACATGATGCTAACACCCTTTCTGAAACGGTTGCTAATGCCTATCGTCACGCTAAGTCAGGGAAACCAGGTGCAAGCTTCATTTCAATTCCTCAAGACGTGACGGATGCTCCGGTCAGTGTTAAGGCTATTAAGCCTATGACAGATCCAAAACTTGGTTCAGCATCTGTTTCTGATATTAACTATCTCGCACAAGCCATTAAAAATGCAGTGTTGCCAGTCTTTCTTTTGGGGAATGGTGCCTCATCAGAAGCCGTAACTTACTCTATTCGTCAAATTTTGAAGCATGTTAAATTGCCAGTTGTTGAAACTTTCCAAGGTGCTGGTATCGTGTCACGTGATCTTGAAGAAGATACTTTCTTTGGTCGTGTGGGGCTTTTCCGTAACCAACCGGGGGACATGTTGCTTAAGAAGTCTGACTTGATTATTGCCATTGGGTATGACCCAATCGAGTATGAAGCACGTAACTGGAATGCTGAAATTTCAGCCCGTATCATTGTAATTGACGTTGAACCTGCTGAGGTGGATACTTACTTCCAGCCAGAACGTGAGTTGATTGGTAATGTTGAAGCAACTTTAGATTTGCTCTTGCCAGCTATTCAAGGTTATAAATTACCTGAAGGATCAGTTGAATACCTTAAAGGGTTGAAGAATAACGTTGTTGAGGATGTTAAGTTTGATCGCCGACCTGAAGAAGGAAAGGTACATCCGCTAGATTTGATTGAAGTTTTGCAAGACCAAACCAAAGATGACATGACAGTCACCGTTGACGTTGGTAGTCACTATATTTGGATGGCACGTTATTTCAAATCTTACGAACCTCGTCATTTGCTATTCTCAAACGGGATGCAGACCTTGGGTGTTGCTCTTCCTTGGGCGATTTCTGCAGCCTTGGTTCGTCCAAAGGAAAAGGTTATCTCAATTTCTGGTGATGGTGGTTTCCTCTTCTCTGGACAAGAGTTGGAAACAGCGGTTCGTTTGAAACTGCCAATTGTTCATATCATCTGGAATGATGGGCACTATAATATGGTGGAATTTCAGGAAGAAATGAAGTATGGTCGCTCGTCAGGGGTTGACTTTGGCCCTGTAGATTTTGTAAAATATGCTGAGAGCTTTGGAGCGAAAGGTTATCGTGCAACAAGTAAAGAAGAGTTTGCTAGCTTGCTTCAAGAAGCCTTGGCTCAAGCTGTAGATGGACCAGTCCTTATTGATGTTCCAATCGACTACAAAGATAATATTAAACTCGGCGAAACTATTTTGCCAGATGACTTTTACTAAAAAGAGGGTGTAGACATGTCTGAAGCCATAAAATTATTTCAATATAATACTTTGGGAGCCTTGATGGCTGGGCTTTATGGAGGTACTTTAACAGTTGGAGAATTGTTGGAGCATGGAGACTTGGGTCTCGGAACATTAGATTCTATCGATGGTGAGTTGATTGTTCTTGACGGTAAAGCCTATCAAGCCAAAGGATCTGAGGGTAAGGTCGAAGTGGTAGAAGTTTCTCCTGATGAAAAAGTACCTTATGCAGCAGTCGTACCTCACCAAGCTGAAGTTATCTTCCGTCAACGTTATGAAATGACTGATAAAGAACTTGAGGATCGTATTGAATCTTATTATGATGGGGTCAATCTTTTCCGTTCTATCAAAATCAAAGGTCATTTTAAGCATATGCACGTGCGCATGATTCCAAAATCAAATGCCGATATTAAGTTTGCGGATGTTGCCACACGCCAACCTGAGTACGAGGTAGATAATATTTCAGGTACTATCGTTGGTATTTGGACGCCAGAAATGTTCCACGGTGTGAGTGTTGCTGGGTATCACCTCCATTTTATTTCAGATGACTTGACATTTGGTGGTCACGTTATGGACTTCATTATTGATAATGGTATTGTTGAAGTTGGTCCAGTTGACCAACTCGATCAACGTTTCCCAGTTCAAGATCGTCAGTATCTCTTCGCTAAATTCAATGTCGATGAAATGCGTGAAGATATTACTAAGGCTGAGTAAGCTCGTTTAAAGATATTATTCGATTATAGTTAGAACTTTCCTAGATGATTAGGAAAGTTTTTTTGTTATAATTATTTCTATATCGAAATAGTTGACAGATGTAATGAGTAGATTTACAATAGATGTAGAAAGTTCTATATAGAAGAAAAAGGAGACAAAATGGACAAGATGTTAGGAGGCTACCAAGCTCTACAGATTCGTTTGTTGAACGGGAGACTGTTTCAAAAGTTGCTGAGCAAGGAACCAGATGCCCAATACCGAAGTGAACAGGGAAAATTTTAACGATTTTGTGGAAGCAAGAATTGGGGTGCGCTACTGCGACCGATATCGCTCTTGCGACTGGTCTAGCCAATAATACATTGACCAGCATGGTTAAAAAATTGGCAGAACAAGGCTTGGTTACAATTCAACCTTGCACGCAGGATAAAAGGAAAAAATATATTTCTTTGACAGACCTCGGTTGGGCGCAAAAAGAAATTGGGGATCGTGTCAGCAAGGAATTGGGAGAGATTTTCTACCAAGGTTTTCTGACCAAGAAATCCGAGAATTTGAAGCCTATCAAGAGCGGATTATCTCAAATCTAAAAGCTAAAGAAAATGAACTGTGAGAAAAGAGGAGTACCTTATGAAAGCAGTTGTTGTGAGCAGTCCAGGTGGACCAGAGGTATTGGAGTTGTCGAACGACAAAAACCAGTCCTGAAGCCAGGTTGGACCCTGGTGAAAATCCAAGGTTTGGTATTAATCATAGTGAAATTTTTACTCGCAAGGGACAATCACCATCTGTAAAATTTCCTCGTGTGTTAGGGATTGAGTGTGTTGGTCTTGTGGAAGAAACGACACGACCAGATTTGAGGATTGGTCAGCAAATTTTCATTATGGGGGAGATGGGACGTGCCTTTGATGGAGGCTATGCAGAGTATACACTTCTCCCCAATGAACAAATTTATCCGATCAAGACAAAGCTTGATTTGGAAAGCTTGATTGCCCTTCCTGAGACCTATTACACGGCTTTTGGCTCTTTTCTTAACCTCAAGATTGAGGAGAAAGACAGCGTGTTAGTTCGCGGAGCAACCAGTGGTGTAGGAATTGCCTTTGCTAGACTGCTAAAGGCAAATTTCCTAAGGTTCACCTGGCGGGAACTAGCCGAAATTTAGCTAAGGAAGACCAATTGAAGGCGGTAGGATTTGATCAGGTAATTTTGGAGAAGGATGGTGTCCTGCACACGAAAGAGCAGTTCGATAAGGTTTTGGACCTTGTTGGTCCAAGCGCTATTCTCGATACTTTTGCGCGGACAGCAGAAGGTGGGATTATCTGTTCTTGTGGGCTACTGGGTGGTCAGTGGACTGTTCCAGACTTTGATCCGATCGAGATGCTCTCTCGCAATCTCTACTTGACGACTTTTGCTTCTGGCAATGTGTCTCAAGACAAGCTTCAGGCTTTGGTAGATTTTGTCGAGCAGTATCGTGTGGATGTACGGACTGAAAAAGTTTATCAAATTGACCAAATTCAGGAAGCGCATGCTTATCTGGAAGGAAGCCATTCTTTTGGTAAAGTGATCGTAAAAAATGAGGAAGATTAAATGATTGAATACAAACATGTAGCCTTGCGCTACACGGAAAAGGACATTTTGAAAGATGTCAATCTCCGCATTGAAAATGGAGAATTCATGGTGCTCGTAGGACCCTCAGGATCTGGAAAAACCACCATGATCAAGATGATCAATCGGCTACTTGAGCCGACTGACGGCAATATCTACATGGATGAAAAACGCATCAAGGACTATGATGAACGGGAGTTACGTCTCAGTACCGGCTATGTCCTCCAAGCTATTGCCCTATTTCCTAACTTGACAGTTGCCGAAAATATTGCTCTCATTCCTGAGATGAAGGGCTGGAGCAAGGAGCAAATCGCTTCTAAAACAGAGGAACTCTTGAACAAGGTTGGCCTGCCTGCTGCAGAGTATGCAAATCGCATGCCTAGTGAATTATCGGGTGGAGAGCAACAGCGGATTGGCATTGTGCGAGCTATCATTGGGGAACCAAAGATTCTATTGATGGACGAACCTTTTTCAGCTTTGGATGCCATCTCTCGCAAGCAGTTGCAAGAATTGACCAAGGCCTTACATAAAGAATTCGGCATGACGACCATCTTCGTTACCCACGATACAGACGAGGCCTTGAAATTAGCCGACCGGATTGCATTTTGCAAGATGGAGAAATTCGTCAGGTCGCAGAACCTGAAACAATTTTACAAGCACCTGCGACAGACTTTGTAGCAAACTTGTTTGGAGGTAGCCCTCATGTCTAATTTAATTTCAACCTTTCAAGAACGCTTTGGGGACTGGCTTACAGCCCTCGGACAACACTTACAATTGTCTCTTTTGACCTTAATTATTGCTATTTTCATCTCAATTCCTTTGGCTATTTATCTTAGCACGCGCGAACGTGCGAGTAACTGGGTCTTGCAACTCGCTGGTGTCTTTCAAACCATCCCTTCCATGGCCCTTCTGGGACTCTTTATCCCTATTATGGGAATTGGAACGCTTCCAGCTTTAACAGCTCTAGTCATTTATGCGATATTCCCAATCTTGCAAAATACCATTACAGGATTGCGTGGGATTGACCCTAGTTTAGAAGAAGCTGGGATTGCTTTTGGGATGACCAAGTGGGAGCGACTCAAGAAGTTTGAAATACCTCTTGCCATGCCTGTGGTGATGTCAGGTGTGCGAACTTCTGCAGTAATGATTATCGGGACAGCAACCTTGGCAGCACTTATCGGGGCTGGAGGACTTGGTTCCTTTATCCTTTTAGGGATTGACCGCAATAATGCCAGTTTGATTTTGATTGGTGCCCTATCTTCGGCACTCTTAGCCATCACCTTTAACCTTCTGCTCAAATGGATGGAAAAGGCCAAATTACGGACCATCTTTACAGTCTTTGCGGTCATGATTCTGGGATTGGGAGCTTCCATGTGCCGAGTCTTATCCCCAAACCAGAAAAGAAAACCTGGTCATTGCTGGGAAGTTAGGGCCTGAACCGAAATTCTAGCTAATATGTATAAGATCTTGATCGAAGAAAACACGGACATGACAGTGACTGTTAAACCGAACTTTGGCAAGACCACTTTCCTCTATGAAGCTCTGAAAAAGGGGATATTGATATCTATCCAGAATTTACAGGCACCGTGACGGAAAGTCTCCTCAAGCCGGCGCCACAAGTCAATCATGATCCAGAAGCAGTCTATCAAGCTGCCCGAGATGGTATTAAGCAACAAGACGACCTGGCCTTGCTCAAACCTATGGCATATGAAAATACCTATGCTGTTGCAGTGCCTAAGAAAATTGCTCAAGAGTATGGACTCAAGACCATTTCTGACTTGAAAAAGGTGGAAGGGCAGCTTAAGGCAGGCTTCACCCTAGAGTTTAATGACCGACAGGATGGGAACAAGGGCTTGCAGAAAGTCTATGGTCTTGATCTACAAGTCTCCACCATGGAGCCAGCCCTTCGTTATCAGGCTATCCAGTCCGGTGAGATCCAGATAACAGATGCTTACTCAACGGATGGAGCTTGCTCGCTATGACCTTGTGGTTCTAGAGGATGACAAACAACTCTTCCCACCTTATCAAGGGCGCCCCTTATGAAAGAAGCTCTTCTTAAGAAACATCCAGAATTGGAAGGCATTCTAAACAAGTTAGCTGGTAAAATCACAGAGAAGCAAATGAGCCAGATGAACTACCAAGTGGGAGTAGAAGGTAAACCAGCTGCCCAAGTAGCGCATGACTTTTTGGTAAAGAAGGAGTTATCAAGAAATAAAGAAAACTTTGTACAAAAGTAACTTTTTAAAGTTCTTTTTAGTATTATTTGTCTGTTTTCTTTCCAATTTTCAGATATAATAAGAATAACAATTTAAGGAGCTGTCTATGTCAATGAATCAATATACCATCCCACAATTTATCGTCGATGCTTTTACAGATACCGTTTTTAAAGGCAACCCAGCTGCTGTTTGTCTTTTGGATGAATGGTTGTCAGATAATACCTTACAGAATATTGCCAAAGAGAATAATCTTTCTGAGACAGCTTTTACGGTTAAAAATGGTGACCACTATGAATTACGTTGGTTCACTCCGGGTGGAGAAATCGATTTGTGTGGCCATGCTACCTTGGCAACGGCCTTTGTTCTCTTTCGATTTATTGAAAAGGATGCTGAAAGTCTAACTTTTGCAACACAAAGTGGGGAACTTTTAGTTACCCAAAAAGATGAGTACTATGAGCTAAATTTTCCAGCATACTCCATGCAACAGGTTGCAGTCACACGTGAGATGGAAGAAGCAATCGGAGTGCGTCCGCTTGAAGCGTGGCTTGGAAGGACCTAGTTTGTATCCTCCTCATGAAAATGATGTCATTGCTGCGACTCCAGATTTCGATAAAGTTAAAGCTTTAGATGGACTACTTTTAAATATCACTGCTAGAGGAAAAATACGATACTGTTACACGAAGTTTTGCTCCAAAATTATCCATTGAGGAGGATCCAGTTTGTGGGTCAGGTCATTGTCATGTCATTCCTCTATGGGCTAATAAGTTAGGACAAGTAGAATTTAGAGCTTATCAAGCCTCTGAGCGAAGTGGGAACCTTAGTTGTCATATAGAAGGAAATCGGATTTACCTTGCAGGAAAAGCTGCCCTCTATAGTCGTGGCGAGATTTATGTAACAGACTAGATGTTGTCTTGTTAAAAAGAAGTATAAGCAATAACGATTAAAGTCATTATAAAACAAAAGATGTCTAGCTCAGCTAGCTAGGCATTTTAAATTTCACAACATTTTTTAAAGAATTTTCAGAAAAGACTTGACAATTTTGAAAATAAGCGTATTATAAGACTATGAACTTTTAAAAATAGTAATTTTACTATATTAACTCATGTCGACTACGGATGGTATGGTAAAGTGACTATATGGTTCTAATAACTATTCTATAGAGCGTTGCGTCCGAAAGTCATTCCTGACACGGCTCTTTAAAAACAAAAGGAGAAGATTATGAAAACAGAACCGATTCATCGTACTAGTATGTGGAAATTTAAGTTAAGTGCTGCCACCATGACTTTGATTCCCGCTGCCGTGGGGATTAACTATGTTGCCAAAGCCTTGGCGGAGGGGTTAAAGT
>JBKWCO010000025.1:0-12954 GCA_046975465.1 Streptococcus sp.
CACCATTATTTATACCATGGTGCCGAGGCGTCTGATTTTCAGACAGGACCCTAACTACAACAAGATTGCAAAGACAGCCGATTCGAAGGCAAACTATGAAAATACAATCTATGAGCGAATGGGTTATATTGATTACTATGACACCAAGGAGTTGCAGGAAAAAGCTAGCTCCCTTGATAAGTCAGTAACCACTAAGCCAACAAAAGAAAATAAAGCTATTTACCAAAAATATGTGGATAGTTTAGGACATGGCTGGCGTTTGCATCAATTCAAGCAAAGTAAACAATTCTATGCAACACGTGATGTTCCAGTGCTTGAACGTGTGTTTGGCTTCTATAAGCACCTCTTTGAATTTGACAATACGGGATGGGTGAAAGATAAAACAAATCCAAACTTGAAACGATACATTCGAATTGAAAATGATCCAGCTATCGGTTGGTCAGTTGTTGGTTCAGGGACTAAGCATAAATATCTGCTTTACTTTAACGGTCAGTTCCCATTTGTTCACCAAAACTTTGTGAAGATGAACCTTGGTACATCTTACCCAACATATGCTGAGCAAGGTGTTCTTGATGTTATTACACAAGGTCAAGGACAAACACAAAGCTCTGAGGTCAACTTCCCTACTGGTAAGAAGGTATCTTCAGTAGATATCTACTCTCGTACTTATAAATCACCAAGTCAGGCTGACGAAAGAGACCGTTCTTTGTTTGGCAATGATCCTTATACAGCAACGAAAAGTCATTACCAGTACCCATCAATGGTGACAAGCTCTGCCATTGCAGGTTTGATTGGTTTGGTCTTGTCTTATGCTTTGGCAATTCCATTGGGATCATACATGGCACGCTTTAAAAACACACTCTTTGATAGTGTGTCAACTGGTATCTTGACTTTCTTGCTTTCACTACCAACCATCGCCTTGGTTTATATCATTCGTTTGATTGGTTCTGAGATTGGTCTTCCAGATTCTTTCCCTATCTTGGGTGCGGGTGACTGGCGTTCATACGTCTTGCCATCTGTCATTCTCGGTCTCTTGTCAACACCAGGTCTTGCGATTTGGATTCGTCGTTACATGATTGACTTGCAATCACAAGACTTCGTTCGTTTTGCACGTGCCAAAGGGTTGTCAGAACAAGAAATTTCGAATAAACACATTTTCAAAAACGCTATGGTTTCCTTGGTTTCAGGAATCCCAGCATCTATCGTTAGTGTTATCACAGGGGCAACTTTGACAGAAACAATCTTCGCCTTCCCTGGTATGGGTAAAATGTTGATTGACTCTGTCCGTGCTTCAAATAACGCTATGGTTGTGGGTCTTGTATTTATTTTCACAGCCCTCACCATCTTCTCATTGCTTGTGGGTGATATCCTTATGACTATGATTGACCCACGTATCAAATTGACATCTAAAGGAGGTAAATAATGGCTTCAATTGATAAAAGTAAGTTCCAATTTGTAAAGCGCGATGATTTTGCCTCTGAAACAATTGATGCACCAGCCTATTCTTACTGGAAATCGGTGATTCGTCAGTTCTTCAAGAAGAAGTCAACAACTGTCATGTTGGGAATCTTGATTGCTATCATTTTGATGAGTTTTATCTACCCGATGTTTTCAAAATTTGACTTTAATGATGTGTCTAAGGTTAATGACTTTAGTGTACGTTATGTGCATCCAAACGCTCAATACTGGTTCGGTACGGACAGTAATGGTAAGTCCCTCTTCGATAGTGTTTGGTTTGGAGCTCGTAATTCTATCCTTATTGCTGTTATTGCTACCTTCCTTAATGTTGTCATTGGTTTGCTTGTGGGTGCTGTTTGGGGATTTCTAAGACCTTCGATATGATTATGATGGAAATCTACAACATCATCTCATATTTTCCTGCCCTCCTTGTAGTTATCGTCTTGACTTACTCATTGGGTGCTGGTTTCTGGAATATGATCTTTGCCATGACTGTTACAGGGTGGATTGGTATTGCTTATACCATTCGTATTCAAATCATGCGTTACCGTGATTTGGAGTACAACTTGGCTTCTCGTACACTGGGAACGCCAACTGCTAAGATTGTGGTTAAAAATATCATGCCACAACTTGTGTCAGTTATCGTAACTATGGCTAGTCAGCTTTTGCCAGGATTTATCTCTTACGAAGCCTTCCTTTCATACTTTGGTTTGGGGCTTCCCGTTACGACGCCTAGTCTTGGTCGTTTGATTTCAGACTATGCACAGAACGTTACAGTCAATGCTTATCTCTTCTGGATTCCATTGACTACCTTGATTCTCGTTTCCCTTGCTCTCTTTATTGTCGGTCAAAACTTGGCGGATGCCAGCGACCCACGTACGCATAGATAGGAGTCCAATATGACAGAAAATAAAAATGTAATATTATCGGCTCGCGATATCGTCGTGGAATTTGACGTTCGTGACCGTGTTTTGACAGCTATTCGAGGGGTTTCCCTTGATTTGGTTGAAGGTGAAGTTTTAGCCTTGGTTGGTGAGTCTGGTTCAGGTAAATCAGTATTGACTAAGACTTTCACAGGGATGCTTGAAGAGAATGGTCGTGTAGCTAGCGGTTCGATTGATTATCGTGGCCAAGATTTGACCAAACTTAAGAGTCACCAAGATTGGGCACCTATTCGTGGGGCTAAGATTGCAACAATCTTCCAGGATCCTATGACCAGTCTGGACCCTATTAAGACTATCGGTAATCAAATTGTTGAAGTCATTGTCAAGCATCAAGGTAAATCGCCTAAGGAAGCTAAGAAAATGGCCATTGACTATATGGACAAGGTCGGTATTCCTGATGCGGAGGAACGTTTCAATGAATATCCTTTCCAATATTCTGGTGGGATGCGTCAACGTATCGTCATTGCCATTGCCTTGGCTTGTCGTCCTGATGTCCTTATCTGTGACGAGCCAACAACTGCCCTTGATGTGACCATTCAAGCTCAAATCATTGACCTTTTGAAATCACTCAAAGAGGAGTATGGTTTCTCAGTGATTTTCATTACCCATGACCTTGGTGTGGTAGCAAGTATCGCTGACAAGGTTGCTGTTATGTATGCTGGTGAAATCATCGAGTACGCAACGGTTGAGGAAATTTTCTATGAGCCTTGTCACCCATACACGTGGAGCTTGCTTTCAAGCTTGCCACAGTTGGCTGATGATAAGGGTGAACTCTTCTCAATTCCAGGGACACCACCGTCACTTTATACACCGGTTGTTGGTGATGCCTTTGCCTTGCGTTCAGACTATGCTATGCAGATTGACTTCGAGGAAAAAGCGCCACAATTCCAAGTTTCATGATACTCACTGGGCTAAGACCTGGCTCTTACATGAGGATGCACCAAAAGTTGAAAAACCTGCGGTTATCCAAAATCTACATGAAAAAATCCGTGCTAATATGGGATTTGCACATTTAGGAGATGAGGAGGAAGGCAATGCCTGAGAAGTTAGTTGAAGTAAAAGATGTGGAGATTTCCTTCGGTGAAGGAAGCAAGAAATTCGTTGCTGTCCACAATGCTAATTTTTTCATCAACAAGGGTGAAACCTTTTCCCTCGTTGGTGAGTCTGGTAGTGGTAAGACGACTATCGGGCGTGCCATTATTGGTCTAAATGATACAAGTAATGGCGACATTATATTTGACGGTAAGAAAATTAATGGTCACTTATCTCACTCTGAGAAAAATGACCTTATCCGTCGTATTCAGATGATTTTCCAAGACCCTGCAGCGAGTTTGAATGAACGTGCGACGGTTGACTATATCTTGTCTGAGGGTTTGTATAACTTTCACCTTATAAGGATGAAGAAGACCGTAAGGCTAAAATCAAGGAGATCATCAAAGAAGTAGGGCTTCTTGAAGAGCACTTGACACGTTATCCTCACGAATTTTCTGGGGGACAACGTCAACGTATCGGGATTGCGCGTTCCTTGGTTATGCAACCTGATTTGGTTATTGCCGATGAACCGATTTCAGCCCTTGACGTGTCAGTCCGTGCCCAAGTCTTGAACTTGCTTAAGAAATTCCAAAAAGAGTTGGGATTGACCTACCTCTTTATCGCTCATGACTTGTCAGTGGTCCGTTTCATTTCTGACCGTATCGCTGTTATCTATAAGGGGACAATCGTGGAAGTTGCTGAGACAGAAGAACTCTACAACAATCCTATCCACCCTTACACCAAGTCACTCTTGTCTGCTGTTCCTATTCCAGACCCAATCTTGGAACGTAAGAAAGTCTTGAAGGTTTATGATCCAAACCAACACGACTATTCGGTTGATAAACCAGAAATGGTTGAAGTACGTCCAGGACACTTCGTTTGGGGTAACAAAGCCGAAATTGAGACTTATCGTAAAGAACAAAGTAAATAAGTCTTTTAAATGCAAAAAAATCGTGTTCCAAAAGGAACACGGTTTTTCTTTAGTCCAGATTTAAGCGTTTGGTCATGATATAGTAGGTACCAAAGTAACTTGCTGCGATGAGAATGAGAGACTGAACTAGACTAATGATATATGACGAGTTATTAATTGCAGTATATGTTGCATCTCCGGTCAAGGCTGCACCGAGTCCAAAGAAGAAACCAATAAAGAATAGGATAGCTTGAATGGCGAAAAAGGCGACAAATCCCATAAGAACTTTGTTAGTGTTGAAGAGATTTCCGATACTAATACAGAGGTAATAGAAAAGGATACCAGCAATCATTGACAAGATTGTAGAAGGGATGAAGAGGTAGAAAGCGCCTATCTCTTTTAGGATCTGGCCAAAGTAGCTGGTAGCTAGTAGGATATCTTTCATATCAAGGCAGAAAGCAGCTATAATTCCAATCGAAAGGAGTATAACGAGTGATGAAATGATATCTAAAATAAAGGCTACCAAGAGTTTAGATAAAATCAATTGGTGGGCAGAAACTGGGAGCGTATTGGTTAGATAACCTTCTCTCCCAAAGACAGTCTTTGCAAAGCGTCTGACAATGAGGACTATTGTCGCTATATAAATGGTTCCCCATACGATAATGGTAGCAAAAACCATCAGTGTGAAGAAAGCAAAAAAGTAGGCTTGGTTCTATGGCTATGTTCAAGGTGACTAATAATTTTTGAAGCATTAAGCCCAAAGGTATAGACAGTAGGATGGCAATCCCATAGATGCCAAGATACCATTTACGGACCGATTGTAATTCATATTTAACTAATTTCCAAAACATGCTCATACCTCCTAGTTGTGGAACATCTCTCTAAAGAGTTTGTCGATAGATTTGCCATGGGCTTGACGGATATTATCAGCATCACCCTGAAGTTCAATCTGACCGTATTTTAAGAAGACAACTTCATCTAGGACGGATTCAATATCTGCAATCAAATGGGTTGAAATGATAACAGAAGCATCTTCAGAGTATTGGTTGATGATGGTTTTAAGAATGTAGTCACGTGACGCAGGATCGACTCCACCGATAGGTTCATCGAGGAGATAGAGTTTAGCTTCACGACTCATAACCAAAATCAACTGAACTTTTTCTTTGTTACCTTTTGAGAGGTCCTTAAGGCGCAAATCAGGCTGGAGCTTTAAATCCTGCAAGAGTTGCAAGGCAAGAGGATAGCGAAAGTCGGCATAGAAATCTTGGAAGAAGTCCAAGTAGTATTGGATGGTCTTACTTTCATCTAAATAGGTCGTGTCAGGCAGATAAGCCACTTGTGACTTGGTGATAGGTGATGGCTCAAATCCGTTAATCGTTACAAGACCAGAAGTTGGCTGAAGGAGGCCATTCAAAATTTTAATGAGGGTCGTTTTACCACTTCCATTTGGTCCTAGGAGACCAACAATCTTTCCTGAAGGGATAGTCATAGTCACATCTCTTAGGGCTGGAATACCATTGTAGGTTTTGGTGAGATTTGTTAAAGTTACAATATCAGTCATCAGTCTATAACTCCTTTCCTCTTTGTTCAATGTAGTCGGTGATAATGGTTTTAATTTCAGGTGAACTGAAGCCAATAGCCGTCATTTCAGTGACAAAGTTCTTAATCAGGTTTTGAGCAATTTCGTGTCGTTTTTGATTAATGAGTTTCTCGTCTTCAGTAACAAAGCGACCAGAGTACGAGCAGAGTAAACCAAACCTTCTTTTTCCAGTTCTTGGAAGGCCTTTGTACAGTGTTTGGATTGACACCGGCTTCTTGAGCGAATTCTCGAACGGGTAAAAGTTGTTGCCCCATACTTAATTCTTTAGAGGCAATTTTAAGTTTGACACGATAGGCGATTTGAAGATAAATGGGTGATTTTTCATCAAATGTCCAAGCCATAAGAGACTCCTTTCTAAAAGTATAACAGTATTATTTTTGTACTACCATAATGATACAACTAAAATACTGAATTTGCAAGTAAAATGCCATATTTTCTCTAATTTCTCTGGCTTTTCCCAAACTTATATTCCTATTTTTGGTACAATAGGGGCAAGTATATTCGACCTGAAGGGAGATTATTTTGAAAATTTTAGCAACAGATATGGATGGTACCTTTCTAGACCATCTTGGTGCCTATGACAAGGCACGTTTGGATAACCTTTTGGATGCTTGTGAGGCCAAGGACTATGTTTTTACAGTTGCCTCTGGCCGGGCTCTTTTAGCCTTGGAGGAGCTTTTTGATGGTTTTGTGGACCGCATAGCTATTATTGCGGAGAATGGGGCCTTGGTTCAGTACAAGGGCGAAGTCCTGTTTGAGTCCAAGCTAGAACCTAAAGATTATTTAGAAATTGCAGACACGACTTTAGCCTTGCCAACTTGTGAAGGGGTTCTCTTGTCAGGCCGTCGAGGTGCCTATGCACCGAACGATGCAGATCCAGCCTATCTTAAGGCCATGGAACGTTACTATGAAAATGTTATGGCAACGAACCTTGAAGCGGTTACAGATGACATTTTCAAGGTAACTGCTAAGTTCCAAGGGGATACCATTATGGAACGTGGTGACTACCTCAACACGATTTTTGAGGATATGACAGCTGTGACAACTGGCTTTGATTCTATGGATATTATCCTTAAAGGTGTGGACAAGGGCTTTGGTCTTTACCATCTTTGTCAAGAGTTGGGGCGTCAAGCTTCAGATGTTGTAGCCTTTGGTGATAATCTCAATGATATGGAGATGCTGACCTTTGCAGGGCGTGCGGTTGCTACGGAAAATGCGCGTGATGAGATTAAGGAAGTGGCAGATGAGGTGATTGGTCACCATAGAGATGGTGCAGTCTTTGACTACATGGAAGGATTGGTAGGTTCAGATGGCTGAGATTAAATTGTTGGCCTTGGATTTGGATGGAACGCTATTTACCAAGGATAAGCAAGTGACTGCTGAAAATAGAGCTGCTCTGAAAGCGGCAGAAGCTAAGGGGGTTCATGTGGTCATTACGACTGGTCGCCCTCTGCCAGCTATTACTCATATCTTGAAAGATTTGGGATTGTTGGATGATAAGCACTATAGTGTGACCTTCAATGGTGGCTTGGTTCAGCGTAATAATGGGGATATCCTCATAAAGAAAGAGATGAGTCGAGAAGATTTAAAGCAGATTTATGCTGTCTTCGAACCTCTAGGGCTTCCTATGGATGTTATCAGTGATGGCATTGTCTATGGTGTGCCAAGTAAAGGCAATCATTCTCTCTATCGTCAGGCTAATCCTACCCTGACCTTCGTTGATGTGAATAGCATTGATGACATTCCGAAGATATCGTCTATAATAAGGTAGTTACGGTCTGTGAGGAAGCGTTTTTGGATGCTCAAATTCAAAAACTACCTAAACAGCTATACCAGAATTTTGAAGTTTTTAAGTCTCGTGAAATTATCCTTGAGGTTATGCCCAAAGGGGTTCATAAAGCTGTAGGCTTGAAACTTTTGTCTGATTATCTTGCCCTTGATAAAAGTCAGGTTATGGCTATGGGAGATGAGGAAAATGACTTGACCATGTTGGAGTGGGCTGGTCTAGGTGTGGCTATGGCGAATGCTGTTCCCAAGGTCAAGGCTGTTGCCAAGGCAGTAACGACAAAAACTAATGAGGAATCTGGAGTGGCTGAGGCCATCCACAAATATATTCTAGAGAAATAAGGAGAACCAAATGGGTCTATTTGATCGATTATTTAGACAAGAGAAAAACCAGTCACAGGAAACTGTAGCAAAACAGGAAATTTCAGAAACTGAGGCTCTTGATAATCAAGACTTGTCAACAAGTGAAGGGACAAGCCAAAGTCAAACAGAACAGCTCAGTGAGTTAGAGACTCAAGTAGAAGAGATTTCATCCACAGAATCTGTTGAAGAAAGCGAATCTACTGTAACAGAAGAAAGTGAAGTAGCGTCTGATGAGGACCTATCTGTTGATGATCAGGCGTCAAGTGAAGCAGAGGGCGTATCAGAGTCAGAAGAAAGTCAAGTTGCTGTGGATAACCACTTCGCAGATGTCATGGCTGATTACTATGCTAAAAAGGCTCAGGTAGCTGCTGCTGCAGAAAAAGGTGAAACTGTCACTTTTGAAGCCGTTCAAACCCGTCAAGTTGAGGAAAAACCGAAGAAGTTGCTACTTCTCAAGTAGAAACAGAACAAGAAAAGTATGATCGAACACTCAAAAGACCCGTACTGGTTTTGCTGCCCGTCTGAATAGAATTTTCGCTAATTTCCGTCGTGTTGATGAAGAGTTTTCGAAGAATTGGAAGAAATGCTAATTCTCTCTGACGTTGGGGTCAATGTTGCAACGCAATTAACGGAAGACTTACGTTATGAAGCCCGCCTTGAAAATGTCAAAAAGACTGAAGATTTGCAACGCTTGATTATCGAAAAACTTGTGGACATTTATGAGAAGGATGACGTCTATAAGGAGCAGATTAATTTCCAAGATGGTTTGACAGTCATGCTTTTCGTTGGTGTCAACGGGGTTGGTAAGACAACGTCTATCGGTAAGTTGGCGCATAAATACAAACAAGAAGGCAAAAAAGTTATGTTGGTAGCTGCTGATACCTTCCGTGCGGGAGCTGTCGCTCAGTTGGTTGAGTGGGGGCGTCGTGTTGATGTGCCAGTAGTGACTGGTGCTGAGAAGGCTGACCCAGCTTCAGTGGTCTTTGACGGTATGGAAAAGGCCCTTGCTGAAGGAGTTGATGTCCTTATGATTGATACTGCGGGTCGTTTGCAAAATAAAGACAATCTTATGGCAGAGCTTGAAAAGATTGGTCGTATTATCAAACGTGTGGTTCCAGAAGCACCTCATGAAACCCTCTTGGCCTTGGATGCCTCAACAGGTCAAAATGCGCTTAGTCAGGCCAAGGAATTTTCAAAAATCACACCTCTTACAGGTCTTGTCTTGACTAAGTTGGATGGTAGTGCCAAGGGTGGTGTGGTTCTGGCCATTCGCCAAGAGTTGGATATTCCAGTGAAGTTAATTGGTTTTGGTGAGAAAATTGACGATATTGGTGAATTCCATTCGGAAGAATTTATGCAAGGTCTCTTGACTGGCTTGGTTTAAAAGATAAGAATAAAGAGTGAGTGCTAGGAAAATAGGATTCACTCTTTTTAATGGTTCCCTCACCTTGAAAAAAGTCGCTTTTATTGGTAGAATAGTAAGGTAAAAGGCATGCTCGGTGAGTGAGCTGTCACGGAATCAATCAACAACCCCCAAGCTGTAGAAATGAGCAACTGCTTTTCTGTTTTTACGGCAAGTTTAAAGAGATTTTTAATCTTAGTTTAAGGAGAAGACATGTCTGATCGTGGACTTTTAATTGTTTTTCAGGGCCTTCTGGTGTCGGAAAAGGAACTGTCCGTCAGGAAATTTTTCAACACCTGACCACAAATTTGAATACTCAGTCTCAATGACTACACGTGCCCAGCGTCCTGGTGAGGTTGATGGAAAGGATTATTTCTTCCGTTCTCGTGAGGAATTTGAGGAGCTTATTCGCAACGGCCAAATGTTGGAATATGCTGAGTATGTTGGTAACTACTATGGAACACCATTGACTTATGTTAATGAGACCTTGGATAAGGGCATTGATGTGTTTCTTGAAATCGAGGTACAAGGAGCCCTCCAGGTTAAGAAAAAGTTCCAGATGCTGTCTTTATCTTTTTGACACCACCAGATTTGAACGAACTTCAAGAACGTTTGGTTGGTCGTGGAACAGATTCTGAGGAAGTGATTGCTAAACGTATTGAGCGTGCCCGTGAAGAGATTGCTCTTATGAGCGAGTACGATTATGCTATCGTCAATGACGAGGTGCCTTTGGCTGCCGAGCGTGTGAAGCGTGTTATTGAAGCGGAACACTTCCGAGTTGACCGTGTGATTGGTCATTATCGTAATATGATTTCTGAAAAGAAATTATCAGATAAATAAATTAGAAATAGGTATAGAATTATGATGTTGAAACCCTCTATTGACAAACTTTTGGATAAAGTGCCTTCAAAATATTCATTGGTTATTTTGCAAGCAAAACGCGCCCATGAATTGGCCGCTGGTGCTGAACCAACTCAAGAGTTTACGTCAGTAAAACCAACCCTTCAAGCCCTTGAAGAAATTGAATCTGGTAATGTGACTATTCACCCAGATCCAGAATCTAAACGTGAATTGGCACGTTTGAAAGTTATCCAAGCACGTCTTGCTGCTGAGGAAGAAGAACGTAAAATCAAAGAACAAATCGCTAAAGAAAAAGAAGAAGGCGATAAAATCTAAAATCAAAGTCATGCTTTGGTTTATGAGGAGAGGGGGAGCTGAGGCATAGTGTCTCAGCTTCCTTCTTTATGATGATAATCAAGAGCTCAGCTTTTCTTGAGCTTGAAAGATACTGGTCTTAAGGAAGTGACAGGAGGAAATTTATGGTTTTAGTAGCACAAATTATTGTAGATGTTCCTCTGATGCAGACGGACAGGCCTTATAGTTACCTTATCCCTGAAGCTATGCAGGGTCAAATTGCCCTTGGTATGCGAGTGCATGTACCTTTCGGTAAAGGAAATCGTCTATTGCAAGGCTTTGTTATTGGTTTAGAAGAGCAGGAGAACTTGAGAGACTTTCCTGAATTAAAACCTATCGCTGAGCTTTTAGATTATGAGCCAGTCCTTAATCAGGATCAACTGGATTTGGCTGATCAGATGCGACATACGGTCTTTTCCTATAAGATTTCCATCTTGAAGTCAATGCTACCTGGTCTCCTTAATTCTCAGTACGATAAGGTTATCATGGCGACTGATAAGCTGAGTGAAGAGGAGAGGGACACTTTTCTTCAGGGGCGAGACCACATTCTTTTCTCCCAATTATCAGAGGAACAAGGTCAAGCTATTCCTCGTCTGGTGCAATCTGGTCGCGTAACGGTTGATTATATTGCCAAGGATAAGCAAAATATAAAAACGGAGAAGCATTATAGTGTTCAAAAGGGCATTTTAGAGACTTTGGACATTTCGCAACGAGCAAGAAACGGTTAGAGTTAAGGAACTTCTTGCTAGAAAAAGTGAATCTGGGAAGTTGGCTGACCTCCATAAATTGTTTTCTCGAGATGTGGTTAAGTTTTTCATCGAAGCTGGTGCTTTGGTCATCACTGAAGTTGAGGTCAATCGTGCCGACAGCTACTTTGAAAAGGTAGAGAAGACGGATTTTCTTGAGCTTAATGTTCAACAGTCGCATGCGGTTGAAGAAATGACGTACCAAATCGGACAAGGTGGCAAACCTTTCTTATTGGAAGGGGTAACGGGATCAGGTAAGACAGAGGTCTATCTGCATCTTATCGAGAGGACCCTGGCTATGGGGAAAACGGCCATTGTCTTGGTGCCAGAGATTTCCTTGACACCTCAAATGACCAATCGTTTCATTTCACGTTTTGGTGACTTGGTGGCGATTATGCATTCAGGCTTGTCAGACGGTGAGAAATTTGACGAGTGGCGAAAGGTTAGGTCAGGCCAGGCCAAGGTTGTCGTAGGAGCGCGTTCGGCTGTTTTTGCTCCCTTGGACAATATCGGCGCGATCATTATCGATGAGGAACATGAGGCTACTTATAAGCAGGAGTCTAATCCTCGCTACCATGCTAGAGATGTGGCCTTGCTTAGGGCTAAGAGTCATGGCGCTATTCTTGTCCTTGGCTCAGCGACGCCTTCTATTGAGACTCGGGCGAGAGCTCAGAAAGGGGTTTACCATTTTCTTGAGTTGAGTCAGAGGGCTAATCCTAATGCCAAAATTCCTCAGGTGGAAGTGGTGGACTTTAAGGATTTTGTGGGCCGTCAAGAGGCTAGTGATTTTACGCCACCTCTCTTAGAGAAAATCCGAGAACGCTTGGCACGTAAGGAACAAGTCGTGCTAATGTTGAACCGTCGTGGCTATTCCTCTTTTGTCATGTGTCGTGACTGTGGCTATGTGGATGACTGTCCCAACTGTGATATTTCACTAACCTTACACATGGATACCAAGACCATGAATTGCCACTATTGTGATTTTCAAAAAGCAATACCACATGTCTGCCCTAACTGTCAGAGCCGTCAGATTCGCTATTATGGGACTGGGACACAGAAGGCCTATGACCAATTGACGGAACTTTTGCCAGAAGCCAAAGTGATTCGTATGGATGTTGATACGACACGTAAGAAAGGAGCTCACGAGAAACTCTTGGAGGCCTTTGGAAGTGGCAAGGCTGACATTTTGCTTGGGACCCAAATGATTGCCAAGGGCTTGGATTTTCCAAATGTTACCTTGGTAGGGGTCTTGAATGCAGATACATCGCTAAATTTACCAGATTTTCGTTCGGCTGAGCGTACCTTCCAACTGTTGACTCAGGTGGCTGGTCGTGCTGGTCGTGCTGACAAGGAAGGGGAAGTTATTATTCAAACCTATAATCCTAGTCATTATGCCATTCGGTTTGCACAGCAACAGGATTATGAAGGTTTCTACGCCTATGAAATGGGGATTCGACGTCAGTTGGCCTATCCCCCTTATTTCTATACGGTAGGAATTACGCTTTCTCACAAGGATGAAG
>JBKWCO010000026.1:0-12262 GCA_046975465.1 Streptococcus sp.
GAATAGCAAAAGAGCTATCTCCTAGAGATAGCTCTTTTCTTATAAAATAATTTTCAATAAGCATTAACAAAAATACAAATAGACTAATAACAAAAAATGACGATATACTCAAGTCTAATGAAATATTGTTACCTACATTAGGATTAATTTTCATTGTATTTTCGACAAGGCTATTAAACACTTCCTTTGTCAACAATCGGTGAATTATCATCCAATTCAATAAAAAATGTACAATGGTTGATAAAAAGTAATATCTTGTTGTCCCTTTATGGAAGTGTCTTAAGAAAATCACACAACAATTTGAATACAAAATTGAAGGAAGAAGCATCAACAATATATAAAACGTAAACAAATTATAAGTTGAAACAAAATTATAATTGATGAATGTCAAAATAAGTAAGCAAAATAAAAATATTGAACCCAATTTAATTTTCATAAAAAACCTCTTCTAAAAAGTTACTAAAACATTATATAAAGTATGAATAATCGTTGGAATTCCAATATTATTAAACTTTATTCTGATAAATGCTAAAAATATTCCCAAAGGAAATCTTACCATTAGATTATCTAAAATAGGTTCCGATATATGACCTAAAAAGGCAAAGATAAGCGCAGTAATCACTATCGATTCTAAGATATTATAAGAAGACTTCATCCTATCTAAGATAATCATTCTATATAATATTTCTTCAGAAAAGCCTATCAAAATAAAATGTAAAATCAATATAGTTTTTTCAGGTATGTTAACAAGGGAACAAAACAAAATAATTATTAAGGCCGATATAACAACAATAATATGTTTGGAATAATTGACTTTACTTTTAAACAAAGTTTTTTCTAAACATATTGGCTGCACTACCAAAGCGACCATTGTAGGGGCACTTAATGATAACAGTATGCTCTGAGTTTTTAAAAAAACTGAACAAAATAAGACATATAATATCAAGCAAATATTCGAAATCATTACTTGAAATAAACACTGTACTAATATCTGGAGTTTTCTATTTTCTTTCATAGCAACTTTAAATAAAAAGTAGGCGAATTTTACAATTGCCTACCTAAACGATTGATTGTACATAGAAATTTTTGTAACAAGAAATAATTAAGCATAATACTTCAACAATGATGATTTTTAACAATTTTCATCACTACAAACATTTCTCTGTACTTCTCCGACACTCAAAAAGTAAGCTATACCGTACTCTTAACTTCTTTAATGTAGTGACCAACTGAAACTGAAACTAGTGCACCTACACTCACACAGCCTGCCTTTTTGGTTTTCTTTGTAGAAAATTTAAGCATGATAGCTTCCTCCTTTGAATTATTTCAACATCTCTGTTGATGGTTATAGTATACCTTAAATTGTTAAGATAAAATTTCATTTGTATTATTATGTTGTTTTGAGTGTAGTAAATAGTAAAATATTTTGTTTGATAAAATTTTTATTTTATAAGGGCTTGGGAAACACTCCCCAAAGCATAAAATAATCATCAGCTCAAAAGTGTCGATCTAACCTTTGCTGATGATTATTTTTTCGATAGTGTGTATATACTGTCTGAGCTCGCAAAGACCTAAAATCATATTTTTAGATCAATTTTTAATTTTCCGCACCAAACACAGTGACTGATATTCTAAGACAGCTGATTTTTTAGAAGAACTCAAAAACAGCTTATTCATCAAGATAAGCAATTTCACCATACAAAAACCTTGCATTACCACTCTCCTCATTAATCTTCAGGAATGACTTTCAAAATAACAGTCAATTCTCTGGACTATAATACCTATTATTATAAGTATTCATTTAGTAACAACTCAACAAAAAGAGGTAGCTTCTGCCTTTGATAATTTTTAAAGAATAAGGCAAAATAAGGCATCAAAAAGTAACAAACAAGGGCTAACCCCTTGATATGAAAGGAATCTAAAAAATATTATGATGAACATGCAATATATAATCCTTTATATGTTCTTCCATCAGACATGTTCTATTAATTATCATGTTTTCTAATCTCTCAATCATCTCTAACAGTTCACTTAATTTGAGATTCTTGATCTGACATGTTTTATTTTTATATTTTTTTACTTCTTCTTCACAAATAGCCTTACCTGTCAAGATGTTAATTGGCATTCCATTTTCAATAAAATTATTAAACATAAAATAATCAACAAATTTCTCAAATGTCTCAAAATGGTCCAGCCATGTTCGTATACCATCTGTGTTATTAATATAAAGAGTATATAGGATATCATCTTTATGTTGAGATTTATGATATTCCCCATCTAGTGCATGTTTAATCTCTAAAAGAGTTAAATCTACTCGATCTTCTATATAAGAACCTACACCACGACTCATATTATATTTGCTATTTCGAAAACCTTCACTTTTCTTAGGCGTAGGCCAGATAAAAGATCCACCAAGCGTTCTTGTATTTTTCACATAATTAATTAGTTTATTTAAAATCCTCTTTCTCTCATCAATAGATTCATTTTTAGATAAATAATTAATTCTAGCTAAAGGATACTTGAGATGACCATAGGATTGCTGATATACATATTCATCTCCCGAAAAACCAAATTGATCTGAAGTAAGTCTGAACAGCAATTCGTCATTTTGCTTCACAACAATTTTATATTTATCATTATCTTTTATCTTTTTCTCACTGTCACTAGTTAATTTAGCAAGTTTAGGGGGAATAAAAGAATATTTATTTTTATAATTACTTTCACTCTCTCTTTTTCTTAGAAATTCCGTTAAAAAATTATAGTAGGGTGTATCAATGTCCTCTCTACAATCAGGATCAACATATTTACCACCATTCAATACACTTCTATAATAATTATCAAACTCATCACGCTGAAATATAATCGTTTCTTTTTCCACTTTAAACCACCATCCTTAATTCATTTCTAACTACTCTATATCTTAAAATCATCGAATACTATCAATAATTTTGTGTTTACACAACTTATTTTACACTACCACCAATACATAGCAACTCCTTAAATGATGAAGTCATCATTGAGTGTGATAAAGACAAAAGCCTTGAAGATGTAGCAAGTCTAATGGTTATAGCACCTAACTGGATGCCTGATAGCGACCTTCGAGCAAATGGATATGAATCTTCCTTTTACCAAAAGGATTAGAGACAAAAAAACGGTTCACTACCCAATGTATGGTAATGAACCGTTTTATATTACATAATAGTTGTCATGAGTTCTCTTACAATCTGAACTGATTTCTCAAAAGAAATATCTTGTGCATATTTGAATTGTCTTTGATAACGTGTCCAAAGTTGCTTTTGATACTTATCAGTCTCAATACTATTTAGCTGACTTTCCCAAATATCAATAGCCTCTTTACTTCCTCGTTTTTCTACAGTATTGGCCAGAGCTTCACGCAACACATCGAAATTTATCTCATCTTTTCTGAAATGATACAAGGTAAAAAGGTCATAACGATCACGAGGACGTGTTGATGCTACTCCTCGGCTAATGATCGTTTCCAATTTTTCAGCTAGGACAGTTTCCAAATTATAAGTCCACACCTCAATGGTTTCATTTGTAAATAGGGATGGCATCGAATAAGTAATTTCTCTAGGTGTAATCTTATCACCCGTTGTAATGTCGATGAAAACAACCTCTCTTAAAGTATCAAATGTAGCATTGAGTTTTAGAGAAAATCCCCCGTATTCGTCATCTTGACGAATAGGCTCTAGTTTATCTACTTCAAATGAAAAGACATCATCCGAATCCGAAAGAATCTCTTCGAAGATGGTAATCAGATTTTCTTGGCTAAGTGTAGTCCCTTTAAGCGTCACATCTAAATCCATTGTCGTTCGCTTATCAAGTCCTATCAACTGTCCTATTAGATAACCCCCTTTAACAATGAAAGAATCCTTATAGGAACTTTTAGCAATCAATTTCAACACCTGTTCAATCAGGAAGTTTTGCTGAAGTTGCTGGGCAGGAATACCTCTATCCTTAGCCATATTCTTAATCTTTGCCTTAAAGCTATTTGCATTGGAAAACATTAGGTTAATACCTCCATGTAAGATTGTAACTTATTAGTCACCTTGAATAACTGTGCATAGTGAAACAGTTTTGAATAGTTAACTTTGTGATTTTGAAAATACATCTTAAATGCAGGAGCTATAACTTGAACATCAACTTGATAAACTGGTCTTAAACACTCTACTAAAACCCTCTCCGGCTCGTACACCTTGATTTTCTGCCCCACTTGTCGCTCAAGCTCAATAATTCCTTCATCGTAATAAGAACGAAGAACTATCGGACGTATACCTTCTGATTTAACATTTTTTGTATTGGTTCCATAAGGGAAACTCATGGTCATCTCAAAGGGAACTGTTAGTGATAATCCATGTAACCAAAGAGCTGTTTCTAAAGAAAAAATTCCTTTTGAAAAACGTTGCTGCGTCACAAACCATTCGTCAAGATAAGTATCAGGGAGGCGATATAACCCCTTTCCTTCAACCTCTACTTGTCCCTCATCAATCATTCTCAGCAACATTTTGTAAGGTAGTTTCTCTTCAAGTACTTGTTGAAAGGTCAAAAATCCTTGATGTCGTTGAAAAGAAGCCATAATCATTTCAATATTATTCATAATAGCAGTATCCTTTCGTAGGAAATAAAATGCTAACACTTTTATTAAATGTTAGCATTTTGTTTCTTTTTTATCAACTATTTCGGGTTTAATTCCTTCAATAAGGATGCCACCAGAGCACGAGTTTTTGGCAAGCGATAAAAACCAGTAGACCGTTTAACCCTTTTAAAAAAGCCACGTATAAAATACGTAGCTTACCTTTCTACTGAACTGCAGGCCCTAAGTCGAGATAGAGAATATCTCGCTTAGTAGCATACTCTAAGGCATGTTCATCAGCCTCAAACAAATCTGAAGCTGAAAACCTTTTCGTAAAGACTGTTTCGTCTTTACGCTTAAATGTTGCTGTATAACTATGTTTAGCCATTTTTTCTCCTTTAATATTCATATTGTCCTTTGACTCCACTATAGAGCCAATACACAGCTTTATCGTAACCTTGCTGAAGGGTACCGTTAGCATCCTCCATTAGGTCTCTCAAGGAATAAAATCCTCGGTAACTGTCTAATGCAGATTCCATCAGACAGAAAAGATATGTTGGCATATCTTTTGTTCCCCAAGCTAGAAGATCTAATTGACTTAAATCATCTCTTGCTTCCTTTGGAAAACGACTCGGAAAATTACTTGTCGTAAAATTTCCATATTCTTTTGCACGCTGTAACATAGTCAAGCGAGTTTCCAACATGTGTATATCAGCTTCTTGAAAAGCTTCTGCATGCTCTGTGGTAATTATTAACTTCGATAGCCCAGGATTGATTTCTTCAACTTCATAATAAAGTGAAGATTCAAACGGGATCTCAATCGGAGGAAGGTTAGATACTCCCTCTCGATTCAAAACCACATTCCTAACTGGTCGGCATAGCAAACTTTGTTGCATAACCGCCTTGTTGCTATCAATAATCGACGCAATCCGGTCATCAATTAGGTCTGACGGAAAGCCAGCAATATTACTATTATATTGGTGAACCTTTTCAATATAATAGAGTCCTTGAGTGATTGTCATTGTTTTCTCCTTTTTTATTCAGGTCAAGCCATTACAACATCGTCAAGACCGAGCTCCTTGAACTCTTCTTGTGTCTCGCTATTGCTTTCAGTTGTCTTCAATTTGATGACAACATTCAGCCCCATAGCACGTGCTTGCAACAATGATGAAGCAAGTGCTGGTTCGGGTTTTCCCTCAACGAAAAGAGTTTGAACCTTACGCTCCTTCATTTCCAGAATTCTCTTGAGATAAAGACAAGAGAGTTCCAAGAATGAATAGGATTGAGCGTTATCAATCCGAGGGAAAGTTGTAACGCCTTCAAGAAGGTCCTTAGCAAAAAGATCTGCAAAGACCTCCTGTGTTCTTTTGTTTTTATAAATATAGATATGTTTTTTTGTCATTGTTTTTCTCCTTTTTATTTTAGAAACTGGACTACCATAACTTCTCTACTTAACAGAAGGAAGCTCCTCGACACGACGTAAGAAAGAAAACAACTCCTTGCGCGTGTTGATGTCTTCAACATCTTCTGTTACTGGCGTATCGTAAGTAATATGATACTCACCATTGTCCCAGCTCTTAAAGACAGAAGACTGGCAAAACTCAATCTGGTCATCTTCTACCTGATAAACCAGGTTAGCCATGTAGCCATTATCAAAGTAATAGCGATGGAATACAACCTTACGATTGCTTCCCAAACGTACCAAAACTTCTGGATTTTGACGTTTATATTGGGTTGGTTTAATGAAAAACCCAAATTGTGACCTTAAACTAGTCATCTTTAAGTCTTCCATTGCTACCAACGCCTCATCATAAGAAATAGGCTTTAACCCACTTTGTTCTAACAAGGTATTGATAGCAACCATTCCATCCTTCTTGATAAAAAGATGGCTATTCCCAGTCTTATTCAAAAACTGATGCAAGGTCATTCCTGAAAATGAACCATTAACCTCTTTATCAGAGGAAATACGTTCAAACAGTTTTCTTCCTAGTAAATTTGTTGATAATGTTGTCATTGTTTTTCTCCTCCATAGAAAAAGAGGAAGGTGTAGCCTAGGGCTAATACCTTCCTCTTTCTCTTATATATCAAATATGCGATGTATCTTGCACGATACACTATTTATAGCAGTAACTCACCACTGCATCTCATCAAGTTCTCGTGGGCTTAACTTACGCCCCAATTTTTCTTCAACACGCGCAGCCCACACAAGATTCCCATTCTTGATCATTTCAATCTCCTCTGGTGTCTTGTATGGTTTTTCCGGTAAGCCTAACGACCTCCAATCGTTTTTGAACTGCTGTACAATTCTCATGGTTAGTCTAATCCTCCTTCAAAAAGCGGTCAATGAGTCCCTGAGATGCTGCTGTATTAAAAATCACTCGGTTAGTGTTTCCAATACGACTGCCTCCATACCGACTAACATAAAAGTCTCGAAGAGCTGTCTTTGAAATCAGCATCATAAACCCCTCAAAGCCACGATTGAAAGCGTCTTGTGCTACATAAGCAAGCAAGACACCTGCAATCCTTGGTTTCTCTTATCCATTCGCACCTCCAGCTTATGGATAAAATTGTAATAATCAGTAGGCTCAGGAGTGAACTCAATCATTCCAGAAACCTCACCTTGAATTACAAAACCACTGGTAATTGCATTGGGAGAACTTATGGCCGTCCAATCAAATTCAAAGCCCTCTGAAGTCAAATCAGATAGCGTCGGGATATCTTCTTGACTGAAGTCCCAAAAGAATGTTTCTCTCATTGCCATCTTCCTCTCCAATATGTCTTTATACTCATTATAACACCTTTCCTGTGATACTTGTTGCCTAGAGCTAGCTCTTGATCATAGGCTTCCTCTAACTCTTTTAGATAAGACTCTGAGTAATCTCCAAGGTCTTCATCTGTTAAGAGTTCAGTGGTTACCCCTTTACCTGGGACATTGCGAGTCATAACGGTTGCTTTATAAATAAAGTTTACGCCAGACTCTGCATCCACATAATCAAATGTGGCAGACATTGGGATATCACTAAGAGTGCTATCTTGCTTTAAGATGTTAGTCAAAAAGCTATCGATATTCTCTCGAATATTCCAGTTCCCACAAGCTGTAAAAGGAAGTGTCGCTGAGACAAGTCCTTCTTCAGTTGTGATACAATCTGCTTTTCTTGGATGACCTTTTAGGGTCGTTGGGGTCCAAGCTTTGGCATTGATTACCCTATGAGTAGCCACAAGCACCTCAATATCTGAAAATGTTGGTGCGGAAATAGTTACCCTGCCAAAGGCATCAGAAATATTTCCCATTCTTTTTCTCCTTTCCTAGAAACAACGCATTCTTCCGTTATCTCTAAAAGAATAGTAATTATCCTTAGTTACGATAACATGGTCTAAGACCTCCATCTCAAAGAGCTTTGCAGCATCTTCAAGGGCCTCAGTAACATTAATATCATTACTGGAAGGATATACACTTCCAGAGGGATGATTATGAGCTACCAGCACGTAGCGAGCTAAATTCTTCACTGCATAGTGAAAAATCTCTCTTGGACACGCCATACTACGATGAACGCTACCTATGAAAACTACTCGCTCCTCGATAACGTTACAATGCACGTCTAAGTACCACACTACAAGATGCTCTTGCTTCTTATGTCCATAGGCTTTTTGGATACTTTGAGCAAAATATCCTGTCCCAGTGACACAAGTTGGCTTTTCTTCCTCACCTTCTGAACGTTTGAAAAGTTCAAGCATTGAAAGAAAGGCAATAGCATCTCTCTGAGTTAATCCATAATGTTTTAACTCGGAGAGACTTAACTCACAGACCTTCTTAAAATCTCCTTGCAATTCAGAATACAAGGCATCGACCTTTTCTGAAGGAATCCAGTGAATGAAAGCCCTTTTGAATAGCTCTCTATCACCAAAGTCTTTAGGATGTCTAACTTGTCTCCTAGTAATTGTTTCTGTCATTGTTTTTCTCCTTTACCTGTTAAACCACAAGCCATTTTTCCTGCAGTTGCATAGCGACTGCTGCGGTTGTGGTTACTTTAAAAAGCAAACGCTCCTGGTTATCTCTTGCCACTACAACAGCAGCACTACTCACATACAAAATCGAAATGGTACTTTCTCGAGGTAGTGTTTCTAGTAGGATACTTATTCTATCCATAACTACCTCCACCTAGGCTGGTGCTACTACCCACATAGAGCGGATAGCTTGCACCTTTCGATTCGTCTCTGCACGGTCTAAGCGACAATCGCTATCAAAATTAGTACCATAGACATCTTCGTATACTTCTCTCATACGTTTGCCTAGGTCCTCAATATGAGACAATTGCGCTTTCGAAGCGCGTGCATTGAGATCAGTCATATAGCGATGATAAACTTTCCTAAACATCGCATTTAATCTGGCATCATTCTCTAGGTACCATTTAAGGGAGTAGTTCTTGTAGTGCTCGTGTAACCACAAGGCTTTTTCTCTGTTTGTCATTGTTTTTTCTCCTTTATAAAACAAAAAATGGCCCCTAGGACCATTTTTCTGTTCTTGTTTTGAGGGCTGTCAGTTCGTTAAGCATGGCTTCGTAGTAAAGTCTACGTTTCAGACGTGACGAAAACAAATCCACAAATTCCTTATAGTAATGAATATCTTCATTTGTATAGGACTTACAGGGACGATTTTCATCATAAACGATTAACCAGACTCTTTTTCCGGGAACGGCTTCACTCATTGAATTGACTCCTCTGTTATCCAAAGCTTCAAGACCCGCTAGTGAAACATACCCTACTCGAACCTTATGCCCATCGTTCTTTAGATAAGTACACACTTTAGCCATACATTGCCTATGTTTTTTTGGCTTGTGGGCACCCTCTAAAAAACACAGTACATTAATAATAAGCGTCTCCTTCCTTTGTTCAACTACGAAAGAAGTGTTGAATCCCTTCTATCAAAAGAATGCGGATTAGAAATACTACGGCAACTAATAGTTTAAAAACCAATTGGTTGCGAAGCAAGTTGCATAGGAAAAATAGCCTAGAATGGCCACAACCCGAATAATCAACAGCTCTGGAAGTGTCTATTTAAAGAAAGTGTACCAAACTTGTTGTTCGACATATGTTCGGTTTGAATGGAAAAAATTTAAAATACTGGTGATTGTTTATCTGACAAAGTCACGACTAATCACCTCTTTTTGTTTCTGTTGCAAAGCATGGTTGTACATATTTAGTAAAAGCTCCTTCTTAATAGGGTCCTCTTCTGCTATATATGCTTCAAAAAGATCATTAATATTTTGCATATCCATTCCTACCTTCGTCCTTATAATATCATGTTGTATAATTCTCTTCCTATTATAGCATACTCTTTCTCACCCAGGGATAGTTCTACCCTCTGGATAATGTTCAATTAATGCCAATCAGGTAAACACCTCTAATTAACATTTCTCTTATTTTGTTGCCGTAATAAAGTCTGACCACTTTTTGTTCTACTACTATTGTTGTTGTGCCTGCTGACGTTGTTTAGAAACAAAATCAGATAAAGCTTTGAGTTGAACAGTCAACCCTTGGCTTTCTCCTAGCTGAGACCACTCAAGCAACTGGCTTTCTGTTGCTCCAAGAGACAATGCAGCTTCTTCACCACGAGCAACCATTTGAATCAGTTGATCATCGTTACAAGCAGCTTTTATCCCTTTTGTATCTGCTTCACTCTTTTGTGGAGCTACTTCAGACTCGCTAGTTGCTTGTAATACACTATCACTTGCCACTTTGTTATCTGATGTCACCTCACTAAGTGATGTCTGTTCACTGCTACTCAAAGAAGCAGTAAGCGACGCTGACCTGTCTGATTTACCATATCTAGCACCTGTTGGTTTGCGAGGTGTTTTCGCTTGAGCATTTGACTGATAATTATGGTTACTATCATAGTTACCAGTCTGTTGAGCTGATTGCGAATGATTTGGCACATTGTCCATATCTAATTCCTCGCTATCAGCCTCAATACCCAGCAAGGTTTTCACCTCGTAGCGTCTCAGATAGGTCATTGAGCTCCTAGGTTCTTAATATCATTGACATTGTAGAATACAGGAACAGACTCAATGTCGTAAGAGACACCACTTTCATGAAGTAGTGTCGTCACAACTTTGATCCCATTGGCATTCCCAAACGGAATGTGTTTAGTTTGCTGAGTCAACGTCAAGCCGAACTTGTTAAGAGCTGGACGTACAGCCCCTAAAATCTCTGAGAGAGGGGCGAACTTAAAGTCCACGTTCTTAAACGTGACTCTACTTGTTGCTGTTACAGACTCGAACTCAGCTTGAGCCTTGGCCAAAGCCTCAAACAATGGAGCCATAAGCTCTGGCTCCTGTTTAGAATGGTCTTTTTAGCTTGTTCAGCCTTTTGCCATTCTAATTGCATTTCCGCCTTAGCTAAAGCTACTTTAGCTTCAATAAGTTCAGCTAGCATGTTTGTGTTATTTACCATAGTTTCAGTCATTATTTTTTCTCCTTTTGCAAAAAAAGACAACCTATTGGTCGCCTGTTTCTTTCTTATTGTTGTAAAAATTCTGCCACTGTTTTTGCTGTTACTAACGACTTATTCGTTAAACAGTAATCACAGTGCCCACATCCTTCGACAGACTTATGTGCCAAAGCATCTTTAAGTACTTCAACATGCCCATAGAAGATGTCTCTCCCCATTTCAATGATAGTATCATCGATTAGAATTAACTCCTTATCTGGAACAGGTTCTTTTGAAACCGCCATAATATAAGGTGTAAACTCATAACCGTAGGTTTGCTTCAGCAACTCTTGATATACGTACATTTGTAGCGTATACTGATATTCTACAATGTTATAGAGAAGAGACTTCGTATAACGATGAAGTGTCGTCGAATATTTTTCCGACTGAAGACTCTCCATCGTTTTCAGGTCTATGAAATAACCGCCTGAAAGATTCAGACTATCAATTTTGCACTTGAAGGGAATCCCTTCTAACGTACCAGTGATAATCCGTTCTTTCTCCACCATTTCATCATCTGTACCATGATACAAACGAATAAAAAGCTCCTCTTTTTCTAAAGCAGCAATCATCTTATCTGCTTGTTTGAAAGGGGCTTTTACTTGGCCAGCGGTTTTTCCTCGTTGACTTATGATCTTATCTTGATTCCTTTCCAAAAAAGCTTCATGAGCTTCTTTATTCTCATAATAAGAATGAACATAATTACCAACAAGTAGGCTTTCTGTCTCTGTTTTCTCAGGCCAAAAGCCCAAGTCAACGACTTCCTGCCTTAAGGGACATTTGATGTACTCCTTCAAACGAGAAGTAGACATGTAATGCCTATCTTGGTAGTAATTATCCTCTGTCAATGGAGGTAGAATTGCTACTTCTTCTATCATTTTTCTCCTTTCATAAACAAAAAGAGCTCAGTATGACTGAACTCTCTCTATTTTCTCTTGAAACCCTAGAAAGGAATATTCTCGAACATAGAAGGATCTAGAGGTTCTCCACCTCCAGGAAAGCCCCCTTCTGCAGGTCCAAAATCTGGACTTTGCGAAGAAGTGTTACTATGATCACGAGGCTGCAAGTTGTCAAAGTTTGACACATTAACCTCGGTCACATAGACACGTTGACCTTGCTGATTCTCGTAGCTACGAGTTTGCAAACGTCCCTCAACTGTCACAAGAAACCCCTTCTTTAGCC